>NZ_JBEXSJ010000009.1:29011-249344 GCF_040613535.1 Kribbella sp. NPDC006257 | reverse complement strand
GCCAGCCGCCGGCCGCGGCGGCGGGCCACAGGCGGGTCGCCAGGTTGCGGGCAGCGATCCCGCCCCGGCTCGCCGGGACCATGATCGCGGCGGCCGTCGCGACCGCTCCCTGCTTGGGATCGACCAGCTTGCGGTGCCCGGCCTCGTAGCGTGCGAAGGCGGACCGGTGATCCGCCGGCGTCGCGGCCAGCTCCTGGGCCAGAGTGGCCGCACCCGCGATGGCCAGCGTCGACCCGTCCCCGAACAAGGACACCGACGAGGCCGCGTCGCCGAGCAGCGCGACCCGGCCGTTCGCCCAGCTGTCGATCCGCACCTGGCTGACCGAATCGAGCCAGAGATCGTCGGCGGTGCGGACCTTGTCCAGCAGGTCCGGGACCCGCCAGCCGTCACCGGCGTACGCGTTCGTCACGATCTCCTTGTGCTGCGCGAGGTCGCGGTAGTCGAATCCGGCCACCTCGGGGCTGCGGAAGATGAAGGCCGCCAGGGCTCTGCCCCTCACCGGGTGAATCGAGACCATCCGGCCCGGGGTGTTGTGCATGAGGACGTCCCGCTGGTTGTCGGCCGGACCGCCCAGCTGCATCGTGGCGACGTAGAGACCCATGTGACGGACGAAGTCGGACTCCGGCCCGAACGCCAGCCGCCGGGTCATCGAGTGCAGTCCGTCGGTCCCGATCACGAGATCGAACCGGCGCGGCGGCGCGTGCTGGAAGGTGACGTCCACGCCGTCCTCGTCCTGGCTCAGCGAGGTCATCGAGTCGCCGAACAGGAACTCGGCCGACTCCCGGCCGGCGTCGTACAGGATGGCGGCCAGGTCCGTGCGGGTCACCTCGAGCTCGCGGCTTCCGGTCGCCCGCTGGACCGCGCGGAGGTTGACCCGGCCGACCTCGCGGCCGCCGCCGTTGACGAAGCTCAGCGCGGATACGTCGGTGGCCGCCTCCTTGAGCCGGCCGAGCAGGCCCATCCGCTCGACCACCTCGACGGCCGGCCCGCGGACGTCCACCGGGTTGCCGCTGGAGCGGAGACCGGCGGACCGCTCGACCACGGTGACGCGGAATCCGCGCTCGGCCAGCCAGTACGCCAGCGTGCTGCCGCCGATTCCGGCGCCGGAGATCAGCACTGTCTGGTTCGTCTTCGTCGTCATGGTTCCGCTCCTGTCATGGGGTGATCTGTGTTCAACGATATGACCAAATTTGAAATCTGGTCAACTAACTTCGTGCAATTGACCAAAACTGACATCTGGTCATATCGTGGCTCTGTGGCGACGACTGAGCGGTTGAAGAGCTCCGGGCAACGCGCAGAGCGGGCCGAGCGGATCCTCGACGTAGCGGCCGACCTACTGCTGCGGCACGGATACCGACGGGTGACCATCGACGATGTGGCGGCCGGCGCCGGGATCGGCAAGGGGACGATCTACCTGCACTGGAAGACCCGCGAGCAACTCTTCAGCGCGGTCTTCGCCCGCGAGGTGCTGTCCGCGATCGGCGAGCTGCGCGACAGCCTGGAGAAGGATCCACAGGTCTGCCTGCTGCATCGCTTCGCGCAGACCTACTTCCTGGCGATCACCGGCCGCCCGCTGCTGCGCGGATTCCTGCTGGCAGACCCCGAATTACTGGGCAAGCTGACGACTGGGCGCGACAGTGCCCGCGATGACCGGCACGCCGAGCTCGGCCGGGGCTACTTCACCCTGCTGGCGGACCACGGTCAGCTGCGTTCCGACCTGGACCTGGAAGACCTCGGGTATGCCTATCAGGCGACCTTCGAAGGCTTCCTGCGCGCTGAGGACACGGCCGGCCGGAGCTTGGAGCACCAGGCAGATCTACTTGCGCGGACCATTGAGCGGGCGTTTGAAATCGGCCAGCCCTTGGCTGAGGAAGCTCTGCAGGAGCTGGCTTCCGCGGTTGCTGCCTTACTCAGCGAGCTGATCTCCGCCGACAGCTGAACCTTGCACAAAAAAAGTGGCCCTCGGCAACAAGATGAGTTGCCGAGGGCCACTTGTTGTTCAGCGGCCCTGGTTCTTGACGGCTTCGATGGCGGCGGCGGCCGCCTCGGGGTCGAGGTACTCGCCGCCCTTGGTGACGGGCTTGAGGTTGTCGTCGAGCTCGTAGTACAGCGGGACGCCGGTCGGGATGTTGAGGCCGACGATCGTCTGCTCGTCGAGGTCGTCCAGGTGCTTCACCAGCGCGCGCAGGGAGTTGCCGTGCGCGGTGACCAGGACAGTCTTGCCCGAACGCAGGTCGGGGACGATCGCGTCGTACCAGTACGGGAGCATCCGCTCGACGACGTCCTTCAGGCATTCGGTGGCCGGCAGCAACTCGGGCGGCAGGCCGGCGTACCGGGGGTCGCCTGCCTGGTCGAACTCCGAGCCGCGCTCGATCGGCGGCGGCGGGGTGTCGTAGGAGCGGCGGAACAGCATGAACTGCTCCTCGCCGAGCTCCTCCAGGGTCTGCTTCTTGTCCTTGCCCTGCAGGCCGCCGTAGTGGCGCTCGTTCAGCCGCCAGGACCGGCGGACGTCGATCCACTGCCGGCCGGCCTCTTCGAGGGCGATGTTGGCGGTGCGGATGGCCCGGCGCAGGACCGAGGTGTGCAGGACGTCCGGGAGCAGGTCGCGCTCGAGCAGCAGCTGGCCGCCGCGGTGTGCCTCCTCGACGCCCTGGGCGTTCAGGTCGACGTCCACCCAGCCGGTGAACAGGTTCTTGGCGTTCCAGTCGCTGTGGCCGTGGCGGAGCAGGATCAGGCGATAGGTCATGTCCCTGAGCTTATCGGGGCTCCAGCCAGCCCTTGAACGCGTCCAGATTCCGGGTGGATTCGCCGCGTGAGATGCGCCAGTCGTACTCCTTGCGGATGGACGAGGCGAAGCCCAGCTCGAGGATCGTGTTGAACGACGAGTCGGCGTACTCGAGGACCGCACCCAGCAGCCGGTCCACCTCGACCGGGGTGATCGCGTGCAGCGGCACCCGGCCGTCCAGGTGGATGTCGCCGTGATGGTCCACCGCGAACGCCACGCCGTACATCTTCAGGTTCCGCTCCAGCAGCCAGCGGTAGACCACCTCGTGGTTCTCGTCCGGCCGGCGGGCCACGAACGCGTGCACCTGGACCGCCTGGCTACCTACGGTCAGCATCACCGTGGTCTTCAGCTTCCGCTCGCCGGGCAGATCCGCGGCGAACGCGCCGGGGGTCGTCTCGGTGAACTCCAGGTCGTTCTCGGTCAGCACCTGCCGGATCACGTCCGCGGCCGACACCCTCATCCAGTCACCTCCGCGGCCAGTTCCGCCGCCATCGTCTCCTGGGCCGTCCGGTACGCCGCCAGGGTCTTCTCCGCGGTCAGTTCCCAGCCGAATCCCCGGGCATGCTTCACCGCCGCCTGGCTCATGCTCTCGCGGGTGACCGGATCCGTCGCGATCCGGTGCAGCGCGTCGGCGAAGTCACCGACATCGTGCCCGGGCACCAGCAGCCCGGTCGATCCGTCGCTCACCGCGGTCGTCAGGCCACCGACGGCCGCCGCGACCACCGGCGTACCGCAGGCCTGGGCCTCCAGCGCGACCAGGCCGAAGGATTCGGAGTACGACGGTACGCAGACCACCGAGGCCGCCCGGTACCACTCGGCCAGCCCCGCTCCCGCGATCGGCTTCACGAACCGGGTGACGTCGTCGACCTTCAGTGCGCGAGCAAGTTCCGCGTGCGCCTCGGGATGCTCCATCCCGTTGCCCGACGGCCCGCCGATGATCGCGACGACCAGCCGGTCCCGCAGCGACGGGTCCTTCTCGAGCATCCGGGCCGCCGCCTTGATCAGGATGTCCGGCGCCTTGAGCGGCTGGATCCGCCCGACGAAGGCGAGCAGCAGCGCATCGTCGCGGATACCGACCGAGCGTCTCGCCTGCGCCTGGTCACCGGGGCTGAACACCTCGAGATCGACACCAGGGTTGACGACGCCGACCTTGGCCGGCTGCGCGCCGTACAGGGTGATCAGTTCGCGCGCCTCGTCCTCGGTGTTCGCGAGCAGCCGGTCGGCGGCCTCGACCACCTGCTCCTCGCCGATCAGGCGGGCCGGCGGTTCCGGTACGTCGTCCTCGGCGAGGCTGGCGTTCTTCACCTTCGCCATCGTGTGCATGGTGTGCACCAGCGGCACGGCCCAGCGGTCCCGGGCGAGCAGGCCGACCTGGCCGGACAACCAGTAGTGCGAGTGGATCACGTCGTAGTACCCGGGCTCGCGGATCGCTTCGGCCCGGAGTACCGCACGGGCGAAGGTGCACAGCTGGGCGGGGAGTTCGTTCTTGGACAGGCCTTCGTACGGTCCCGCGGCCACGTTGCGAACGGTGACGCCGGGCATCAGCTCGACCTTGGCCGGCAGCGCCGACGAGGTCGCCCGGGTGAAGACGTCGACCTCGATCCCCAGGCCCGCAAGGCGTTTCGACAACTCCACCACGTAGACGTTCATCCCGCCGGCGTCGCCGATCCCGGGCTGGTCCAGCGGGGACGTGTGCAGGCTGATCATCGCGACCCGCTTCAACTGGCGGTCGGCGGCGGGGGAAGTCACCTGGTCAGGGTAACTCCGCAGCTTGCTCCGCGATCTGGGGCTGGACGGTCGGCGCGGTCCAGCTGGCGAGCAGCTTCAGTGCGGACTCGGACGGCGTACCGGCTTCGGCCGAGTAGGTGACGAGCATCTGGTCCGGATCGCCCGGCATCACCAGCGTCTCGTACTGCAGGGTGAGCTCGCCGACGAGGGGATGCACCATCCGCTTCACCCCGAAGCTCTTGTCCCGCACGTCGTGGCGCGCCCACTGGGTGCGGAACTCCTCGCTGTGGATCGACAGCTCCCCGATCAGCTCGGCCAGCTCGGGATCGTCGGGATTGCGTCCGGCGTACATCCGCAGGTACTCGACCGTCTCGCCCGCGACTGCTTCCCACTGCGGATAGAAGTCCCTGCTGGAGTCGTCCAGGAAGACCAGCCTCGGCATGTTCCGCTCCTTGGTGGACAACGCCCCGAAGTCGACGATCAACGCCGCTGCCAACGGGTTCCAGGCCAAGACGTCCATCCGGCGGCCGAGGACGAATGCCGGTACGCCGTCCAGCGCGGCGAGCAACTGCTGCATCGCGGGCCGGACCCGTTGCACCGTACGCCGTTGCTTCGGCCGGCGAACCGGTTTCGCAAGCCGCTGCAGGTGAGCTCGTTCGTCGTCGTTCAGACCGAGTACGCCGGCGACGGCATCCAGGATCTCCTGCGAGACGTTGTCGGTCCGGCCCTGTTCGAGCCGCACGTAGTAGTCCGCGCTCACCCCGGCGGCCTGGGCCAGCTCCTCGCGCCGCAGCCCCGGCACCCGGCGCCGGCCGTTCCCGAACACCTTCAGCCCGAGGTCCTCCGGACGGATCCGGGCCCTTCTGGTCTTCAGGAATTCGGTCAGCTCCTCGCGGCGGTCCATGTCCACCAGTATTCCTGGGCGGCAGGTTTCGAGGGTGGTTCTGTCAGAACCAGGCTTGGCATACCCCAGGCTCAGGAGAGGTCTGGGTAGGCGGTTGCGATCCGACGAGGCTGAGGTCATCAACCAGATCGTCTTGCAGGAGCAAATGATGACCGTCCTTCGCAATCTCCCCCTCGCCGGCCGGAACGCCGTCGTCACCGGTGCCGCCAGCGGAATCGGTGCCGCGATCGCCGAGCGACTCGCTGCCGACGGCGCCTCGGTCGCGCTGCTGTCCCGGCGGGTCGACCGGCTCGACGACCTCGGCACCCGGATCACCGCGGCCGGCGGTACGGCGTACAGCGTCGGTCTGGATGTCACTTCGCAGGAGTCGGTGGACCGGGGCGTCAAGGTGATCGCGGAGCGGCTCGGCCGGGTCGACCTGGTCGTGAACGCGGCCGGCGTGATGCTCGCGGCGCCGATCCAGCAGGGCCGGGCCGACGACTGGACCCAGATGATCGACACCAACCTCACCGGCGTACTGCGGCTGATCCGCGCGTTCACCCCGGATCTGATCGCGGCCGCGGCCGACGGCGGGACGGCCGACCTGGTGAACATCTCCTCGATCGGCTCACACCTCGTCTTCCCGGGCTACAGCGTGTACGGCGCGACCAAGGCCGCGCTGACCCAGCTCTCGAACGCGCTCCGCGCCGACCTGTCGCCGCTGGACGTCCGGGTCACCAACATCGAGCCCGGCCTGACCGAATCGGAACTCGGCTCCCACATGCTGGAAGAGCAGCAGACGATGCTGGCCGGAATGGTCGAGACGATCGGCCCACTGACGTCGGAGGACATCGCCGACGTGGTCGCCTTCGCCGTCTCCCGGCGCCGGGAACTCAACCTGCGCCAGATCATCGCTCTCCCCACTCGCCAGGCCTGAGCCCGGCGGATCGGCGTACCGGGATGAGACGGGTGGGCAGGGCCGGGCGGGGGTTTGTCAGACTCGGGGCATGACTTCTTCGCCGCGTCCAGTCGCTGTCGTCACCGGAGCCAGTAGTGGAATCGGGGCCGCGTCGGCCCGTCGTCTCGCCCAGGAAGGGTTCGAGGTGATCTGCGCGGCCCGCCGGCTGGAGCGGATCGAGGCGCTGGCCAAGGAGATCGACGGGCGCGCGGTCCAGTGCGACGTCACCTCGGCCGCCGACGTCGCTGCGCTGACCGAGGCGGTTGGGGACCGGTTGGACCTGCTGCTGAACAACGCCGGCGGTGCGTTCGGCGCCGAGCCGGTGGCAGAGGCCGACCTGGATGCGTGGCGGCGGATGTTCGAGGTGAACGTGATCGGCGTCGCCGCCGTCACCAAGTCGTTGCTTCCGGCATTGATCGCCGCCGAGGGGCAGATCATCGTGATGGGCTCGACCGCCGGCCAGGTCGCCTACGAGGGCGGCGGCGGGTATGTCGCCGCGAAGCATGGCGCGAAGGCGGTCGTCGACACGCTGCGACTGGAGCTGTTCGACCAGCCGGTCCGGGTCTGCGAGATCGCCCCCGGGATGGTGAAGAGCGAGGGCTTCGCGCTGACCCGCTTCGAGGGCGACCAGGCCAAGGCGGACGCCGTGTACGCCGGTGTCGCCGAACCCCTCACCTCCGACGACATCGCCGACATCGTCGCCTGGGTCGCCACCCGCCCCGCCCACGTCAACATCGACCGCCTGACCGTCCGCCCCCGCGCCCAGGCCGCCCAACACAAGGTCCACCGGGTGCTGTAACTACTCGGAGTAACCGCCTGCTCCCTTCGGTTTCGTGGACACCGTCTGTCACCGGTAGGATGGGGTGGCTGCGCCCTGCCTGTCGAGTGGCACGGAGAACCCTCGTAGCCACCGCCTGACACCCATCTGGCCGACGTTCCACTGGCCGACGAATGCTTGGAGCGCTTCCGCATGCCCCTCCGTAATGATCTGCGCAACGTGGCCATCGTGGCCCACGTCGACCATGGGAAGACCACCCTCGTCGACGCGATGCTGTGGCAGTCCGGCGCGTTCGGAGCCCACCAGCACGTCGACGAGCGCGCGATGGACTCCGGCGACCTGGAGCGTGAGAAGGGCATCACGATCCTCGCCAAGAACACCGCGGTCCGGCACAAGATGGCCAACGGCGAGCAGATGACGCTGAACATCATCGACACCCCCGGCCACGCCGACTTCGGTGGTGAGGTCGAGCGCGGCCTGTCGATGGTGGACGCGATCGTCCTGCTGGTGGACGCCTCCGAGGGCCCGCTGCCGCAGACCCGGTTCGTGCTGCGCAAGGCGCTGGCCCGGAACATGCCGGTCATCCTGGTCGTGAACAAGGTGGACCGGCCGGACGCCCGGATCTCCGAGGTCGTCGACGAGACCTACGAGCTGTTCCTGGACCTGCTGGACCACGACGCCGACCAGAGCGCCCTCGACTTCCCGGTCGTCTACGCCTCGGCCCGCGCCGGTCGCGCCTCGCTGACCCAGCCGGCCGACGGCGGGATGCCGGACTCGGAGGACCTCGAGCCGCTGTTCGAGACGATCCTGGCGAACGTACCCGCCCCGTCGTACACCGAAGGCGCCCCGCTGCAGGCGCACGTCACCAACCTGGACGCGTCCCCGTTCCTCGGCCGGCTCGCGCTGGTCCGGGTGCACGAAGGCACCCTGAAGAAGGGTGCCCAGGTCGCGTGGTGCAAGCACGACGGCACCATCCAGAAGGTCAAGATCACCGAACTGCTGATTACCGAGGCGCTCGAGCGGGTGCCCGGCGAGTCGGCCGGCCCCGGTGACATCGTCGCGATCGCCGGCATCCCGGAGATCATGATCGGCGACACCCTGGCCGACCCGGAGAACCCGAAGGCACTGCCGTTCATCACCGTGGACGAGCCGGCCATCTCGATGACCATCGGGACCAACAGCTCGCCGCTGGCCGGCCGGGTCAAGGGCACCAAGGTCACCGCCCGGCTGGTCAAGGACCGCCTCGACCGCGAACTGGTCGGCAACGTGTCGCTGAAGGTGCTGCCGACCGAGCGTCCGGACACCTGGGAGGTGCAGGGCCGTGGCGAGCTGGCGCTGGCCATCCTGGTCGAGCAGATGCGCCGCGAGGGGTACGAGCTGACCGTCGGCAAGCCGCAGGTGGTCGCCAAGGAGATCAACGGCAAGCGGCACGAGCCGGTCGAGCGGCTGACCATCGACTGCCCGGAGGAGTATCTCGGGACCGTCACCCAGCTGCTCGCGGTCCGCAAGGGCCGGATGGAGCAGATGACCAACCACGGCACCGGCTGGGTCCGGATGGAGTTCCTGGTGCCGGCCCGTGGCCTGATCGGGTTCCGCACCGAGTTCCTCACCGACACCCGTGGTACCGGGATCGCGCACCACGTCTTCGAGGGTTACGAGCCGTGGTTCGGTGAGCTACGCACGCGTCCGTCCGGCTCGCTGGTGTCGGACCGCACCGGTGTCACCACGTCGTACGCGATGGTCAACCTGCAGGAGCGCGGGACGATGTTCTGCGAGCCGGGCACGGATGTCTACGAGGGCATGGTGGTCGGCGAGAACTCGCGCGCCGACGACATGGACGTGAACATCACCCGTGAGAAGAAGATGACCAACGTCCGGTCGAACGCGGACGAGTTCGAGAAGCTCGTTCCGGCCCGCAAGCTGTCGCTCGAGCAGTCGCTGGAGTTCTGCCGCGAGGACGAGTGCGTCGAGGTCACCCCGGACGCGATCCGGATCCGCAAGGTCGCGCTGACCCAGATCGAGCGCGCGAAGCTGGGCCGCAAGAGCAAGGCCTGATCGTTATCGGTGTCAGGCCGAAATTGTCCGAGGGGCTCAGTAGGCTGAGCCCCTGCGGTGGTCGATGACCTGGTTTCCGGTCCGACGGGGAGAAAGTTTCGGATCGTTACCAACCAGGCGGGCCGCCGCGTCGTCTGTCTTGTTGTAAGTCACTCAGTTGGGGGAAGGAAAAAGGGACATGGGCATTCTGCGTAAGCTCGGCGCCACGACGACGGCAGTCGCGATGATGGGTGTGGGCGTCCTCACGGCCGCCACGACGGCGGACGCCGTCGCACCGGCCGCTCAGACGGCGGTAGCGCCGAAGGTTGCGCCCAAGGCGGTTGTCGCGCCGAAGGTCGCCACGAAGTCGACGGCCGCGACCACCTTGGTACCGGGCAAGTTGCGACTCGACAAGCGCTGTATGACCGGGCGGATCCTCTGCTCGAACAAGAAGACCCGCAAGCTCGTCTTCATGGTCAACGGCAAGCTCCAGGCCGTCGTCGACGCCCGCTACGGCGCGCCGCGGACGCCGACCCGGAACGGTATGTTCAAGGTCTACCGCAAGGACAAGAACCACGTCTCGACGCTGTACCACTCGCCGATGCCTGACTCGATGTTCTTCAGCGGCGGCCAGGCTGTGCACTACTCGTCCGACTTCAAGGCGCGCGGCTACAACGGCGCCTCGCACGGTTGCCTGAACGTCCGCGACCGCAAGAAGCTGGACTGGATCTTCGCCCGCGTTCCGGTGGGCACCAAGGTCCTGATCTACAGCGCCTGATCTGTTCGACTAGCACGCGGCGGCCGGTTCTCACCGGCCGCCGCGTTCTGCTTTCTCCAGTGCTTTCCCGAACGCCTTGTACAACCGCGGTTCGACCAGACAGAAGATCGCCTCAGCCACACCTGTCGTCGTACCAAGCAACGTCCGTACTGCGATGTCGGCAGCCTCTTGCGCCGGCCAGCCGTAGATCCCCGCCGAGACGGCCGGCAATGCGATACGCCGTACGGACAATTCATCCGCAATTCTCAAGGCGTTGCGATAACCGGATTCCAGCAGGGCCGGATCTCGTTGCCCCGCTGTGTAATTCGGCCCCACCACGTGAATCACGTACTGCGCGGGTAGGTTTCCCGCTGTCGTCCAGCCGGCCTGGCCGGTCGGGATTCCGTGTGGGTAGCGCTCGATGCAGTCGGCGAGGATCGCCGGGCCGCCCGCGCGATGGATCGCGCCGTCAACGCCGCCACCGCCTCGGAGCGCGTGATGGGCCGCGTTCACGATCGCATCCACCGCGACCGTGGTGATGTCATCGGTGCTGAGCGTGATCTCCATCGGTTCTCCTGCTGTGGGGCTGGTCACGAGGTGCTCACGGGTGGTGGTCCGGTTGTGTTCTGCAACTTACGCTGGACCTTTATCCACCATGAAGGGTTCCGATGCGCATCTTCGGCAAGACGTCAGCGATCCGGAATGTGCTGGCTGCTGTCGTCGTGACCGGCGCGATCGCAGGGTTGGCGGGGGCCGGGCTGACTGCGAGCGCCGCGACCACGGACCTCAAGACGGTGCCGTTCGAGGTCTCGGGTGAGCTGCCGATCTACCCGAAAGCCCTGTGGCGCAACGGTTCCAGCGGCGCCGACGTACGCAAGGTGGAAGCGCGTCTCGTCCAGCTGAAGCTGCTCGGCAAGCAGTACCAGGACGACTCGTTCGGGACGATGACCCGCGCGGCGGTGAAGAAGTTCCAGACCGCCAACGGGATCCCGCCGATCGGGTACGTCGACGAGAACACCTGGACCAAGCTCAAGGCCGCCACCCACGAGCCGACGCAGACCGAACTGTTCCCGCCGGCACCCGTCGTCGACGGCAAGAAGCTCGACCAGCGGTGTGCGACCGGCGTCGCGTTGTGCATCGACAAGACCACCCGCAAACTCCGGTACGTCGTCGACGGCGTCGTGAAGATGCAGATGGACGTCCGCTTCGGCGCGGTCAAGACCGCCACCCGCGAAGGCAGCTTCACGGTCGGCTGGAAGAGCATCAACCACGTCTCGAAGCTCTACGACTCCAAGATGCCGTACGCGATGTTCTTCAGCGGCGGCCAGGCCGTGCACTACTCCTCCGACTTCGCCGCCCGCGGCTATGCCGGCGCCTCGCACGGCTGCGTCAACGTCCGCGACCTCGCCAAGATCAAGTCCCTCTTCGCCCAGGTCCACGTCGGCGACAAGGTCATCGTCTACCGCTCGTAGCCCGATCAGAAGTTGATGCGGACGACGGCTCGGCGGTTGCCGGGACGGTTGACCTCGGTGAAGCCGGCCTCGGTGAAGGTGGCGAGGGTGCCGACCGATCCGCCGTCGACGAGGTCCGGGTAGCCCTCGATGGCGCCGGCGCCGCGGTCCCGGGCGAAACCGACGGCTGCGCGGGCCAGTGCACGGCTGATTCCTCGGCGGCGGTAGCCGACGCGGGTGACGAAGCAGGTCACCGCCCAGACAGTGGTGTCGGTCTTGTCCTCGTTGCGCCCCAGCCAGGGAACGCGGTAGTCGCGGAGCAGCCTCGGATGGTCGACCCTTGGCGCGACGGCGCACCAGCCGACGGGCTCGCCTTCGAGATAGGCGACCAGCCCACTCGTCTGTTCTCCACAGGCGGCCTGATCCCGAAGCCGCGCGGCAAGCTCCTCCGGACCTTCGGAGGCCCAGGACTCCTTCGGCAGCATCCGGAACCGCTGACACCAGCACCTGGCCGTATCGCCCGACGGCCCGAAGATCGCCTGCAGATCCTGCCAAGCCGCCTCGTTCGCCGGAACAATCGTCAACTGCTCCGCGGTGACCGGCTCCCGCGAACCGTTCGGCCGGGGAACCTGCACCCGCTTGGCCGGCGCCTTCGTCGGACGAGGCCGCGCGTCGAAGCTGAGCCGCACCTCCACCGCGTCCCCGCCACTCAGCTTCAACGGCTTCCGCACGGCATCCTTCAACGGCAGCAGATACCCGCCGTCCTTGGGCCACAGCGAGGTCTTCCACTCAACGCTCCCGATCCGCGCCCGGATCGGCAACATCCCCCACCCGTAACTCGCCGCCAGGGCCGCAGCCCGCAGGTCGGCACCTTCCCGCTCGGGCACAGCAAGGAAGTAATACGGCGCCGGCCCACGCCACTCGAAAACCTCGCCACCGATGTCCCACTCCATCCGCCCACGCTAACCCGTGTTCCAGACGAACCCCTTCCGAATTCTCTAGTTTGGAACCGAGATCTCCTGCTGGGGTGCTGTGGAGGAAGCCTTGCGGGCCGGGCCGCGCAGGAGGACGTAGACGAACAAGAGGGCTGTGATGGCGACGCCTGCCCACATAGCCTGTTGCCAGCCGGCGACGAAGGATTCTTGGGCAGCGCGGATCAAAGGCTGAGAGCCATCGGCGGCAGCTAGAGCATTGGAGATACCTTCGCGCGCAGTACCGGCTGTTGCCGGTGGGATTCCGTCGAGGCGGGACTCGATGGCGGCGCGGTAGCCGGCGGAGAGGATTGCGCCGAGGAGGGCGACGCCCAACGCAGTACCGAATTCCCGGGTGACGTCGTTGAGCGCGGAGGCAACGCCTTGGCGTGCGGGCGGTAGGGCGCTCGTGATGGCCTCGGTGGCGGGCGTCATCGTCAGGCCCATGCCGAGTCCCATCGCGAGCATGCCCGGCAGGACGGACAGGTAGCCGCCGTCGACCGAGACGAAGGTCGCCATCAGGACCAGGCCGGCGCCCGCGAGCAGGATCCCCGACGCCATCGTCGACCGGGCTCCGATCCGTGCGGCCGCCCGCGGGGCGAGACCGGAGGCGAGCATCATCACCACCGCCATCGGCATCATCCCGAGCGTGGCCCGCAGACCCGACCAGCCCAGGACAGCTTGGAAATAGGGGAAGAGGACGACAAAGATTCCAGCCTGTACGCCGAACACCGTCAGCAGCGAAACCGAGCCGCTCGCCGGCCCCCGTTCGCGGAACAGCCGGAGATCGAGCAATGGCGCTGCTTGCCGCAATTCCCAAGTCACAAAGGCGATCGCGGCAACAACGCCGACAACCAAACTCGTCAATGTCACCCCTGCGGTCCAGCCGGCCGACGGCCCTTCGTGCAGAACGAAGATGAGCCCGACCACAGCAATCACCGACAAGAGCGCGCCGACCCCATCGAAGCGACGTTCTTCGATCGAATTCGGAATGGACCTCAGCGCAACACCCATCGCCACCACAACCAGCGCGACCGGCAGCACGAAGAGCCAACGCCAACTGGCGAAATCCACCAGTACGGCGGACAAGTACATTCCCAGCAACCCGCCGCCACCGGCGACGCCGGTCCACACCCCGATCGCCTTCGACCGTTCCTCAGCAGGGAATGTCGACGTGATAACCGCCAGAGTGACCGGCATGATCATCGCCGCGCCGACCCCGCTCAGGAACCGCGCGACCACCATTACCTCGATCGATGGCGCGAGCCCGGCCGCAGCGCTGGCAACGCCGAACACCACGAGACCGGCGAGCAGCATCGGCTTGCGACCCCACCGATCGCCGAGGGCACCGAGCGGCAACAGCAACGCAGCAAGGCTGATCGTGTAGATGTTGATGATCCACAGAACCGTGCTCTGCGAAGCACCGAACTCCAATGAGAGCTGCGGCTGGGCGACATTCAGCCCCGATACCGAGGCGATCACCGCCATCAGCGCGATACACACTCCGAGCAGAATCGCGCGCCGCTGCCGCGGATCCTGGATCGTCGCGCCAGTCATCGAACAGCCTGTACGACGACGTCGTGCAACTCGTGCCCGCCATGCATTCGAGTCTTCTCCTCAGCCCTGACGATCTCCCACGGGTCGCCCAGCACGCCCGAGATCTCGGCGACCGAAACCTCGGTCACCGAATGATGCAGATGCCCGACGATGAACAAAGTCCCGCCCGGCGCAACCCACCGGGAGATGCGTTCGTAGAAGGCCAATTGCGGAATCGACGGATGTGCGTAATGGGTCGTCACCAGCCCGTACTGCGTGCTTGGACTCCACTCGGTCAGGTCCGCCTCGACCCATGCCACCCTCTCGGCCACCCCACTCCCGGCTGCCCGCCGCGAGGCTCGCCCGAGTGCATCCGCCGAGATATCCACCCCGGTCACCTGCCACCCCTGCGAAGCAAGCCACATCGCCTCGGTTCCGGCCCCACAGCCTGCCTCCAGCGCCAGCCCGCTCTCCGTCCCGCCTCCCCTGCCCGGCGTCAGACCACTGACCGCCTCAACCAAGTAGGGGTTCACCGGGTTCCGCTCCATCGCACCGGCACCCTGCTGCCAATGCCCCTCCCAGTAGTTCTTGTCGAACTCGTGCGTCATCGAATCTCTTCTCTCGTCCACAGCTCGAGAGTGCCGACGCCTCGCCGTTCTGGCAAACCTTGTTGCCGAATGGCAAACTGGAAGGCATGAGCGAAGCCATCGACCGCACCCTCAACGCCGTCGGGCCGCGGCTGAAGCAGCTGCGGCTCCGCCGGGAGATCACCCTCGCCGACCTGTCCGAGGTCACCGGGATCTCGGTCAGCACGCTGTCCCGACTGGAGGCGGGGCTTCGCCGGCCGACGCTGGAGCAGCTACTGCCACTGGCGAGCGCGTACGGCGCGACGCTCGACGAACTCGTCGATGCGCCACCGACCGGCGACCCGCGGATCAACCTGCGACCGATCACCTGCACCGACGGGACGACCGTCCTGCCGCTCACCCGCCGGGCCGGCGGCATCCAGGCCTACAAGTTCATCCTGCCGACCGGCAAGGACGATCAGGAGCCCGACCTCCGCACCCACGAGGGCTTCGACTGGGCCTACGTCCTCAACGGCCGGCTTCGCGTAGTACTCGGCGAGCACGACATGATCCTCAACCCCGGCGAGGCGGTGGAGTTCGACACCCGTACGCCGCACTGGTTCGGCGCCACCAGCGCCGGACCAGCCGAATACCTCAGCCTGGTAGGCAAACAAGGCGAACGAGCCCACATCCGAGCCACCACCTCCGACTAACTGTTACAGCGGGCGGGGGCCTCTTCTGCGGCGGATGCCCCAGCCGCCTCGGCCTCGGCCGGCGGCGGCTCGGAGGGCGGGGCGGGCGTCGACCAGGTAGATGCCCGCGGCGGCGATGCCGATCAGGCCGAAGAAGCTGAGCCAGCTCTGGAAGATCTGGCTGAGGGTGAAGGTGACCAGGATCAGCACCCAGCCGGGCTTGGTCAGCTTGTCGGCCGCGACGAACACGGCGCGCGGCCGGAAGGCGGCATCCAGTAGCGCGACCAGCTTGAGACCGATCATCACCCACCAGATGACGTCGAGCGCGTTCGTGAACCCTGGGAACAGGGTCGGGAACGTGGCTAGTGCAAGCATGCGTACGAGCCTAACGTAGCAATGGGTGGCCCACCTCTGCTCAACCGCAGAACTGGACCACCCATGCAGGTGGTGTCACGACCTGACGGTCGCGGAACTACTCTCAGTCGCCGACCTTCTCGGCGGCGTCCGCGACGGCCTTGGTGGCGCTCTTCGCGGTCTTGCGGGCGCTGGTGGCGGTCGCCTTCACGTTGCGCTCGGCGGTCTGAGCCGTCTTGCGAACGGTGGTGCGGGTGGCCTTGGCCTTGCTCACCGTGGTCTTGGCGGCCGCCTCGAGGTCCTCGGTGGCCTTCTGGTTGCGGATCCGGCCGACGATCTCCTGGCCGCGGACGGCGAGGTCGTCGTAGACCTCTTCGGCCTGGCCGAGGACGGTGGTGAGACCGGCCTGCGCGACGGCGGGCAGCTCACGGAGCTTCGCCGGGACCGTCTTGGCGTCGGCGGCGAGCGCCTCGAAGCGCTTGGCCAGCTCGGCCTGACGCTTGGCCAGCTCGGCCTGGCGCTTGCTCAGCTCGGTCTGCAGGGTGGTCTGAACCGTCTTCTGGTCCAGCTTGGCGAAGCGGCTCGTCACGTCGCCGCTGACCGCGCGGAACTTCTCGACGGCCAGGTCGCCGGCACCGGCGATGAAGTACAGGGGCGTGACGGAGGTACGGGTTGCCATCAGGCATCTCCTCGGAGCATTGGTTGTCAGCGGGGTCTTGTACTGCGTACTGCGTGCAGCCGGATTGGTGAGGCGATTCGGCTAGCGTTTTCTTGCAGGGGTCTTCTTGGCGGCCGGCTTCTTCGCGGGCTTCGTTGCCCCGGCGGCCGGCTCGGGCGCGGCAGCAACCTGCTCGGCGGCGGCCTCGGTGGCCGCTGCCTGGGCCGGGGTCGCGACCGCGGTGTCGGGCGTGTTCTCACGGACGAAGGAGCCGTACACGTCCAGCAGGACGCGCTTCTGCCGCTCGTTCAGCGCGGGGTCCAGCAGGATGGCGTCGACCACCCCGGAGGCCCGGCGAGCACCGTCGGAGCTGTCGTCCGGATCGAGGATGCCGGCCCGGACGTACAGGGTCTCGGCGGAGATCCGCAAGGCCTTCGCGAGCTGCTGCAGCACATCGGCCGACGGTTTCCGCAGGCCACGCTCGATCTGGCTGAGGTACGGGTTCGACACACCGGCGAGGTCGGACAGCTGCCGCAACGACAGCTGCGCGTGCCGGCGCTGCTCGGCGAGGTACTCCCCCACCGAACCGACCCGATCACCCAATCTCGCCATGCCCCCAGTCTGCTAGCACCTGCTTGCAATTGCAAGCACCCTGGCCGTGAGCCGAGTCACCCCGTACCACGAGGGGTCTACTGGAAGAGCGAAGGAGACGGGTGGACCGAGCCGACCTCTACGCCGCCGCCCAGCAAGGGAAAGCGGGTCTGGGAGTCGATGACCTCGTTGTCGATGCCGAGGTGCTGCAGGACCGCTGCCATGACGACTGCGCGGGCGCGCGGCTGACCGTCTTCGACCTTGACCGCGATGCCACGACCATCGGCGAGACCAACGGCGTACACGCTCTCCGCGCCCGCCTTGCACATCAGGCCGGGCACGGCCTTCATCAGAGCGGACTCGTCGCGCCTACTCCCGCTGGCGTAGTCGGAGTGCTCCCGGAACGCGTTCGCGATGCGCCCCTCGAGCGTCTCCGGCGCCGCCGCAGCGAAGAGGCCGAAGGAGCGAGCCAGGCCGGCCAGGCTGATCGCCAGCAAGGGCGCACCACAGCCGTCGACCGCGACGTACGAGACCTTCTCGCCGGCCGAATCCTCGATCGCCGTCCGGATCGCCTGCTGGACAGGGTGTTCGGGCGACCGGTAATCGTCGCGGCCCCAGACGCCGTCGGGGCTCTTGGCACGGGCGTCGTCGTGGATCGGCCAGCCGTTCGCGACGCAGGTGGCGATCATCGCGGCGTGCTTGCCGGAGCAGTTCATCGTGATCGGCTCGACGGCGTGCCCGCTGCGCACCCACTCGTCGCGCGCCTGCTCGTCGATCGGGTACGCGGGCGGCGTACGCAGCGCCGACTCGTCCAAGCCGGCACCGGCCAGAATCCGCCGTACGCCGGCCAGGTGGAACTCCTCGCCGGAATGCGAAGCGCCGGCGAGTGCGAGCAGTTCGCCGTCGAGCTCCAGTCCGCTGCGGAGCATGCCGAGCGCCTGCATCGGCTTGTTCGACGAGCGCGGGAACATCGGCCGGTCGACGACGCCGACGGACCACTCCACGGAGCCGTCCGCGGCCGTCACCACGACGGAGCCACGGTGATGGCCCTCCACGAATCCGCTGCGGACGACGTCGGCCAGGATCACAGGTTCACTCACGGCTGCACTGTACGGCTCAACCGTCAGGAGCAAAAACCCAGATAGACAATGATCCCAGTCACAGCCGGGCGCGCACGTGCAGCCCGACCTCGGGGTCCACCAGCAACTCCTGCGTCGCCGTGACCGTCGGCTGGCCCTCGGCGACGACCTCCAGCACGGCCTCCACGTCGACCGACCGCTTGATCAGCGCGAGCGCGATCGGCCCGTACTCGTGGTGCCGGGCAGCCGACCCGACGAACCCGATCTGCTTCTCACCCACCCGTACGGCGTATCCGTGGCCCGGCAGATGATCCACCGAGCCGTCCAGGTGCAACCGCACCAGCCGGCGCGGCGGACGACCCAGGTTGTGCACCCGCGCGACTGTCTCCTGCCCGCGATAGCAGCCCTTGTCGAGGTGTACGCCGACGCCCAGCCAGCCGACCTCGTTCGGGATCGTGCGCTCGTCGGTGTCCAGCCCGAGCCGCGGCGCGCCCGCCTCGATCCGGAGCGCCTCGTAGGCCCAGACACCAGCAGGCTGCCCCGCCGACGCGACGTACGCCGCCAGCTCCGCGCGCGGCACGAAAACCTCATACCCACCGAGCGAATCGGCGCCGGAACGCACCACCAGCGCGTTGTCGGCCGCAGGCGTTCCTGGTCGCCAGACGATGGCGTAGTCCTCGGTCACGTCCTTGATCTCGACGCGGGACATGAACACCATCTTCTGCAGCCACTCGACCAGCGGCGCCGCGGCGCCCGGCTCGGTGTGCAGCCAGAACGTCTCGCCGTCGTCGAAGCCGTACATCGCGTGCTCGATGTGCCCGGTCGGCGACAACAGCAGCGCCGTCGTCGAGCTTCCCGGTCGCAAACCTTCGAAGTACTGCGTGGTCAACGCGTGCAGCCAGGTCAGCCGGTCGGGGCCGGTGATCGTCACGACGTCGCGATGCGAGAGGTCGACGAAGCCCTGCCCGGCCGCCAGCGCCCGTTGCTCGCGCAGATCCGACCCGTAATGGGCCGCGACGCCGGCATCGAGCCCGTCGGCCTCGACCGCGCCGGGCAGATCCAGCAAGGGGCTGCTCTTCGTTGACATATCACCAGAGTACGTCCCCCGGCGTACGCCGAACGCCTCCCGTCGTGGGATGTGGACAACCCCTCGCTACGCCAGGCTGGGAAGCACAAACCAGCGAGAGGAGACGACGATGACGAGCAAGCGATTCCGGTTCGGTGTGGTGGCGAGTCCCGACGGCGGCGCCGAGGCATGGCAGTCGACCGTACGCCGGGCGGCCGGCCTCGGGTACAACACGATCCTGATGCCCGACGGGTTGCAACTCTTGTCGCCGTTCCCATCGCTGGCGATCGCCGCTGCCACCGCCGACATTCGCGTCGGGACCTTCGTCGCCGCGGCACCGATGCGTCCGCCGCGAGCAGCCGCGTGGGATGCGCACACGCTGACCGTGCTGACGGATGGCCGGTTCGACTTCGGTATCGGCACCGGGCGTCCGGCGGCGGAACAGTTCGCGGCTGAGCTGGGGTTGCCTTGGGGAACGGCTCAGGAGCGTCGCGAGCAGCTCATCGAGACGCTGGACCACCTGACCAAGCTGGATGGCGAACGGCGTACGCCGATCATGCTCGCCGCTGCCGGACCCAAGTCGCTGGCGCTGGCGGCGGAGCGCGCGGACATCGTCTCGATCGCGAAGCCGGCCACGGCGCCGCGCGAAGAGGTCGCCACGCTCGCCCGGGAACTGCGGGAGCTGGCAGGGTCGCGGGCGGACGACATAGAGCTGGCGATGAACCTGTTCGCGGCCGGCAACGGCGAGTTGCCGGTCTGGACGAAGCAGGCGACCGGGATCGACGCGGAGGAGCTGGCGAAGAGCGATTCGCTGATGCTGCTGCCGGGAACGCCGCAGGAGATGGCCGACGAGCTACTGCGCCGCCGCGACGAATTCGGCGCCACCTACATCAGCGTCAACGCCACCTACCTAGAGGAACTGGCACCGGTCATCGAGTTGCTAGCAGACAAGTAGCCCGTACTACGGCCGGAAGACGCGCTACCCGCTGGCTCTCGGCGGAAGGAGAGAGCCAACGGGTAGCGCTGAGGGGTGGGACAGATGGTCTAGAGGTCGGACCTTGTTTCGCCTACGGTGACGGGTTCCGGTACGTCGCCGGCGTGCGTGTCACCGGCGGCGAAGGCTTCTTCGTCGAACGGATCGTCGCCGGCGAAGACCTGCCGGGCCTGCTCCCGGTCGAACGCGCCGACCCAGTTGCCGACCAGGACGGTCGCGACCGCGTTGCCGGCGAAGTTCGTCAGCGCGCGGGCCTCGGACATGAACCGGTCGATGCCGACGATCAGGCCGACGCCGTCGAGCAGCTCCGGCCGGTGCGACTGCAGCCCGCCGGCCAGCGTCGCCAGGCCCGCACCGGTGACCCCGGCGGCACCCTTCGAGGCGACGATCATGAACACCAGCAGGGAGATCTGCTGACCGATCGAGAACGGCTGGTCCATCGCCTCGGCGATGAACAGCGACGCCATCGTCAGGTAGATCGCGGTGCCGTCCAGGTTGAAGGAGTAGCCGGTCGGGACGGTGATCCCGACGACCTCCTTGCTGACCCCGAGGTGTTCCATCTTGCCGATCAGCCGCGGCAGCGCGGTCTCCGACGACGAGGTCGACACGATCAGCAGGAACTCGCGGCCGAGGTACTTCAGCAGCTGGAAGATCGACACCCCGGCGAACACCCGGAGAATGGTGCCGAGGACAACGACCACGAAGAGGCCACAGGTGATGTAGAACGCGATCATGATCATCGCGAGGCTGCGCAGCGCCTGACCACCGGCCGCGCCGACGACGGTCGCGATCGCACCGAAGGCGCCGACCGGGGCGGCCCACATGATCATCGACAGCACCTTGAACAGCAGCCGCTGGATGTGGCCGATGCCGTTCAGGATCGGGGTGCCCTTGCTGCCCATCGCCTGCAGCGCGAAGCCGACCAGCAGAGCGACGAAGACCGCCTGCAGGACCTCGCCCTCGGTCAGTGAGGACAGCACGGTCTTCGGGATGATGCCGAGCAGGAAGTCGGTGGTGCCCTCGTGCGCCTTGGGCGCCTGCGACTGACCGGTCTTGCGGAGCGCGTCGGTGAGGTTCAGGCCGCTGCCCGGCTTCACCAGGTTGCCGACCACCAGGCCGATGGCGAGCGCGGCGGTCGACATCACCAGGAAGTAACCGAGCGCGAGACCGCCGACCTTGCCGACACTGGCCGCCTTGCGGACCGAGCCGATGCCGAGGACGAGGGTGCAGAAGATGATCGGGCTGATCATCATCTTGATCAGGTTCACGAATCCGGTGCCGAGCGGTTTCAGCTCGACCGCGAAGTCCGGGAACAACAGGCCGACGCCGATCCCCAGGGCGACGGCGACGATGACGGCGATGTACAGGAAATGGGTCCGGTCGTTACGCACCGGTGTCGGTCGGGGTGGGGTCGGGCTCGACATAGCGACTCCTGCTCTTGCGGGGACTCAGCGGGCGGCTGGCTTGTGAGTAACTGTGACGTGACGCACAGAAAAACCCAGCATTTCGTTCATATCGTTCGCAGCCCGCTCCCCAGCCACCCTGCCGCGAGCCGACGCCGAACTGTGATGCGACCAGTTCCATCACTGGAATGCACAATGTCGGGGTGAACCGCCGACCGTCTGAACTGCGTCGCCAGGTGCTCTGGCTGCAGTCCGCCACGGTCGGAGTACTGATTGTGATGGTCTGGATCACTCTGCTCAGCCGCGCCCGCTCGCAGGCCGGCCGCGAATCCGCGGCCACCGGCAGCATCCCGCCGACCTGGTGGGACCTGATCGAGCACGAACTCCGCGCCATGCTCGGGATCGCCTGCCTGATGCTCGGCGTCGCGATCGCCGGCAACGCGCTCGTCACCTGGCGCGTCCGCCGCGCCACCCGCGGCATGGGCACCCAGTCCCTCGCCTGGATGCTCGACTTCTACGAGGGCGTCCTGCGCGCCGCCCGCGAAGGCCTCGTCCTGGTCGACGCCGAGCACAAGGTCCAGCTCGTGAACGCGGAAGCCCGTCACCTGCTCGGCCTGCGCGATGTCCCACCCGGCACCGCGATCGACGACCTCCATCTCCCGGCAGCTCTTGCCGAACTGCTGACCGCCGGCAGAACGGCGTACGACGAACTGCATCTCGGCGCGAACGGAGTCGTCGTCGTCAACCAGCAACCCGCGCGCTCCGGCCGGATCGTCACGCTGCGGGACCACACCCAGTTGCAGGCGCTCCTCGGCGAACTGGACGCCGTACGGAGTCTCGCCGAATCCCTCCAGGCCCAGAACCACGAGGCGTCGAACCGCCTGCACACCGTCGTCAGCCTGATCGAGATCGGCCGCCCGGAGCGGGCCCGTGAGTTCGCCGTCTCCGAGCTCCAGTTCGCCCAGGCGATGACCGACCGCGTGGTCGGCACGGTCGGCGACCCGGTCCTCGCGTCGCTGCTGCTTGCCAAACTCGCCCAGGCGCAGGAACGCGGCGTACTCCTCACCCTCGAGCTCGGTTCCGAAGCCCTCAACACCCGTCTCCCCGCCCAGGACGTGGTCACCGTCGTCGGCAACCTGCTCGACAACGCGATCGAGGCGGCCCGCGGCGGACCCGCCCCACGCCGCGTCGAACTGAAGGCCGGTACGACGCCCGACGCGATCGACCTCGCCGTCACGAACACCGGTGCCGAGCTCGGCGCCACCGAACTGGCCCGCATGTTCGAGCGCGGCTGGACCACGAAGGCCGAGCCGGGTCACGGGCTCGGCCTGGTGCTGGTTCGCAGTACGGTCGAGCGCTGGCAAGGAACCTTGATGGTCGACCCCGACTCCGAACTCGACGAGGTCCCCGCCCTGACCGTCCGCGTCCGGCTCCCGCGAGCGGTGAGCGCCAGTGCCTGACGTAGTCCGCGTCCTCGTCGTCGAGGACGACCCGGTCGCGGCCGAGGCCCACCGCACGTACGTCGACCGCCTGCCGGGCTTCGTGTGTCTGGGAATCGCCGGTACTGCGGCCCGCGCGCTCCAGGTCCTCAGCCGGCAACAGGTCGACCTGGTGCTCCTCGACATGAACCTGCCGGACGGCAACGGCCTGGACGTCGTACGCCGCATGCGTGCTGCGGGCAACCAAACCGACGTCGTGATGGTGACCGCGGCCCGGGAAGTCGCCGCTGTCCAGGCCGCCGCTCGAATCGGCGTCGTCCAGTATGTCCTGAAGCCGTTTGCCTTTGAAACGTTGAGAGATCGCCTCAGCGCCTACGCCCGGCAACGCCGCGCCTCGGAGTCGGGTCAGGTGGTCGCCGACCAGGACGAGGTCGACCGCTTGTTGCATCCAGCAACGGTCTCGTCGGTGCCGAAGGGCCTGGCCGGCTCCGTCCTGGATCGCGTGGTCACCCTCCTCGGCAACCGCGAAGGCTGGACCGCCGAGGAGGTCGCCACCTCCCTCGGCACTTCCCGCATCACCGCCCGCCGCTACCTCGAACACCTCGCCGACCAGGGCCAGGCACTCCGAACCCAACGCTACGACGGCCGCAGCGGCCGCCCCAAAGTCGAATACTCCTGGGTCTCCGAAAGCTGACCCGGTTCGCGGTTCGGGTCAGGCGCGGATGAGGGTGGCCCAGAGGTGGGGCTGGAGGGGCTGGCCCTCGGCGGCCATGTCGTAGGCCCACATGAGTTCGCCGTTGACCAGGCCGTAGAGGCGGTGGCCGGCGGCGACCTCCTTGGCGGTGGCGGTGCGGGCGACGACGTCGGTGCGCATCTCGATCTTGGCGCCGTCGATCTCGCCGTACCAGATCTCCGCGAAGCCGGTCGGGTGCGCCAGCACGACCTCGATCTTGCCGTCCGGCTTCGGCCGCCAGAACCCGGTCTCGACCGCGAGCGGGCGCTCCTTCGTGCCGTCCTCGCCGACCACGTAGGTCTGGCTGACGTAGTGCAGGTACGGCTTGCCGTTGTGGCTGAAGTCGATCTGCTGACCGAACTCGAACTTCTCGATCGTCGGGTAGTCGCCGTGCCCGCGCCCCTCCCACCGGCCGAGCAACCAGGCCAGCGGCATCAGATCGGGGTGCAGATCCTGCGGGATCTCGAAGGCCATCGTCGTCAGCTCGCGCTGCGGCCGCGGAGCAGCCGGTAGACGACGAAGACCGAGAACCAGCCCATGAACAGGGTGACGAGCACCAGCAGGGTGGTGAAGACGACATGCAGCACGTCCCACAGTCTAGGGGATCGACCGAGCGACCTCGGCTACCGTGGCGTGATGTCCCGCACGCTGGTGATCAAACTGACCGCAGGCGCCGAAGAACCCGAACGCGCGAACCAGGCCTTCACGGTGGCCGCGTCGTCGGTGGCGGCCGGAGCAACGGTGTCGCTCTGGCTGACCGGGGAGGCAGTCTGGTTCGCCGTACCGGGGCGGGCCGAAGCCTTCGAACTCCCGTACGCCGCTCCGCTGGCAGACCTCCTCGCCGCCGTACTCGCCGGTGGCCAGCTCACCGCCTGCACCCAATGCACCAAACGCCGCGACCTCACCTCCGAAGACCTCCTCCCCGGCACCCGCATCGCCGGCGCCCCCACCTTCACCGAAGAAATCCTCACCGACAACACCCAAGCCATCGTCTACTGACCTTCCCGGCGCGACCTTGTTTTCGAAAGGTAAGGCGGGGGAGGGTTGCCTTGCTGCCGGGGGCGACGGGCGTTCGTGAGCAGTAATCGGTGGTGGCGTCCGGCGTACCGGATCGTGCGTTGTGATGGAAACCATGAAGCTGCCGGAGCCCCCGACGGAGGAGTCGTTTCCCTCGCCGTTGCACCATCCCCGGGTCGCGACCGTGATCGGTCGCTGGCTGGCGGTCGCGGTGACGATCTGCTTCCTCACCGGTCTCTTCAGCCATTTCGAGCAGCAGACACCGAACTGGCTGACCATTCCGGCCCGCCCCGCCTCGCTCTACCGGGTGACGCAGGGGCTGCACGTGCTGACCGGGATCGTCTCGGTTCCGTTGCTGCTGGCGAAGTTGTGGACGGTCTACCCGAAGCTGTTCGCGAAGCTCCCCTGGCCGCCGAGCCGCAAGGCCGTCGCCATGATCTTCGAGCGCGCCTCGATCGCCGTTCTGGTCGCCGCGATGGCACTCGAACTCTTCATCGGCTTCCTGAACACCCTGCAGTGGTACCCCTGGCCGTTCCCCTTCAAGGAAACGCACTACGCACTCGCCTGGATCATCATCGGCGCCCTGCTGGTCCACCTCGCCGTCAAACTCCCCCTCATCACCGCCCACTGGCGCCGCACCCCAGCAGACCGTACGCCGGAAGCCGAATCAGTGCCGCCGGCAATCACTGGTATGAGCCGACGCAAACTCTTCCGCACGGTCGCAGGAGCTGCCACCTTGGTCGGGATCACCTCGGTCGGCCAATCCGTCCCCGTATTCGGACCGATCGCCGTACTCGCACCCCGCAAACCGAACATCGGGCCGCAAGGCCTTCCGGTCAACAGAACAGCTGAGGCTGCGGGTGTCACCCCGGTAGCGGACAGTTGGCAATTCACCATCAAAGGCCCGAAGCAACTCTCCTTCTCACTGGACGAATTGCGCGCTCTACCGCAGAGCAAATCAACCCTCCCGATCGCCTGCGTAGAAGGCTGGAGCCAAGGCGCCCGCTGGGAAGGCATCCGAATCAAGGATCTGCTCGAACTCTGCAATGCCCCGAAGGGTTCTAGCGTCCGAGTCCTCTCGATGGAGAGGGGCGGCTTCTACGCGACGACCGAACTCCCACCGCAGTTCGCCACCGACCCGCTCACCCTGCTCGCGCTCAAACTCAACGGCGACTACCTGGCCCTCGACCATGGCTACCCCGCCCGCATCATCGCCCCCAACCGCCCCGGGGTCCTGCAGACGAAGTGGGTCCACCGCCTGGAGATCGTCACATGATCAACAGAACAACCGTCATCCGGACCGCGATGGGCGCACTAGGAATCG
This sequence comes from Kribbella sp. NPDC006257, assembly GCF_040613535.1. Taxonomy (NCBI): domain Bacteria; kingdom Bacillati; phylum Actinomycetota; class Actinomycetes; order Propionibacteriales; family Kribbellaceae; genus Kribbella; species Kribbella sp. NPDC006257. The sequence goes on along the minus strand of NZ_JBEXSJ010000009.1, from coordinate 223,547 downwards.
GCGTCGGCCTCTGGGGATTCCGCCTGCTCCTGCAAGCCGTCACCGGCGGCGCACTCCTCAGACTCCCACTCTGGCTGGGTGGAGCTGTTCTCGCCGACGACTTCTTCCTGATCCCCTTGGCCGTCGGCGCCGGCTGGGCACTCACCCACTGGTCGACCGGCCCGGACCGCCACCGCCTGGTCACCACAGTACGAACAACGATCCTGTACGCCGGGATCACGACCCTGATCGCGATCCCGCTCCTGATCCGGCAGGGCAAGGGCGTCAACCCGACCGTCCTGCCTCGTAACTACCTGCTCGACTGGTTGTTGCTAGAGGCCACCATCATTGCCGGCGGCATCGTGGTCGCGATCGTTCAGCGCAGGCGCTTGACGTTCAAGAGGTCGCGCGCGTCGTCCGGGCTCATCGGCGGCCGCTGAGCAAGGTTCGCCAGCGCGGCAGCGCGCTCGACGAGCTCTGCGTTGTGAGTCACCGGCTGTCCCTTTGCCAGGGTCAGGGTGTCCTCCATGCCGACCCGGAGGTGTCCACCCTTGGAGAGCGCCGCCATCGCGACCGGCAACGTACTCCGGCCGACGCCGGTCGCCGACCACGACGTCACCGCCGCGGGAAGACCGTTGACCGCGGCAACCAGCGCGTCCGTCGTACCGGGCATGCCGCCGGGCACACCCATCACCAGGTCGCAGTGCACCTTGCCGCCGTACGGCAGGCCGAACTTGTCCAGCAGCCGGTGCAGCGCAGCCACGTGCCCGAGATCGAACAGCTCGAACTCCGGCACGATCTCGCGCTCCTGAGTGAGCTGGTAGAGCTCGGTGACGAACGGCCACGGGTTCATGAAGACGTCGTCGCCGAAGTTCACCGTGCCCATCGTCAGCGAGCACGAGTCCGGGGCCGCGTCGAGCACCCGCAGCCGGTGCTCGAACGGGTCGGTGACCGCGCCGCCGGTGGAGAGCTGGACGATCAGCGCGGTGTTCTCGCGGACGGCCGTCACGGTCTCCCGCAGCCGGCCGAGGTCGAGCGTCGGGCGGTGCTCGCCGTCGCGGATGTGGATGTGGATCATCGCCGCGCCGGCGGCCTCGCAGCGTTTGGCGGTCTCGACCAGCTCCTCGAGCGTGGTCGGCAGCGCCGGGCAGTCGGCCTTCGCGGTCTCGGCACCGGTGGGGGCAACGGTCAGCAACGTCGACGTCATGGAACGAATCGTGCCAGATCAGCCCTCGAAACGAGATATTCGCCGGTCCGGAGCCGCGAATACCGGACATTCTCCGGCCTGACAGACTGCTTCCCATGAGAGCTGTGGTGCAGCGGGTGACAAGGGCCTCGGTCGTCGTCGAGGGCGAGGTGGTGGGTGCGATCGACGAGCCGGGGCTGATGGTGCTGCTCGGCGTCACCCATGACGACACCGCCGAGAAGGCGGCCGTGCTGGCGGCGAAGATCTGGACGCTGCGGATCCTGCGCGACGAGCGGTCCTGCTCCGACGAGAACGCCCCGATCCTGGCGATCAGTCAGTTCACCCTGTACGCCGATACGCGGAAGGGCCGGCGTCCTTCGTGGAGCGCGGCCGCCCCGGGTCCCGTCTCGGAGCCCTTGTACGACGCGTTCTGCGCCGCCCTGGAGAACCTCGGCGCCAAGGTCGAGCGGGGCTGGTTCGGCGCCCAGATGGACGTCTCCCTCGTCAACGACGGCCCGGTCACCCTGATCCTCGACGCCTGACCAGACGGCCGGGTCAGCCGGGAGACCTCGGAGCGCCGGCGAATCGTCGTACGGGAAAAGACCGGACCCCCGGGTCAGCCGGTGAAGGCTGGACCGGGGGTCCGGATTACTACTGCCCGTCTGAATCGGTGAGGTTCGACTCAGTGAGGGGTGGTGGCGGCTGGATCAGCCGACGACACCGGCGGCCGAGTGGCCAACGACAACCTTGGTCTTCAGGCTGGGGACCTCGACGACCAGGGCGTTCACTGCGATGTAGCGGCTGCCACGGATGACCTGGTTGAAGGTCAGCTTGGCGATCCCCGGGATGACCAGGGTGCTGTTCGGCGCGGTCGGTACGTCGTAGACCTTGTTGCCGACGCGGATCGAGGCGATGTCCGAGCTGGACGCCAGACCGATCTTGCCGTCCTTGGTCTTCCACGCCGACGCCGACGACTCGATGGCGCCGATGGACAGGTTCGCCACCTTGATGCTCGCCGTCTTGGCGGTGAAGGTGATGGCCGACTTGTCCTTGCCGATGTAGCCGTTCTTCGTGGTCGTTCCCGCACCGACGAAGGCGACCTTCGGGATGTTCACCTCGCCGACGGAGACGCGGATCGTCTTGCCGCCGGTGCCCTGGCAGGACGCCTGGTACGAGGTCGGGTCGGAGGTGACCAGGGTGCCGACGTTCGCCTTGGTGGAGTACACGTCGCCGATCACCAGCGCGGTGGTCGGGTTGGTGATCTCGGCGCGCGTCTTCAGGACCGCGATGTCGATACCTTCGGGGATGTACTGGTTCTTCACCGTCGCGTGCAGGACGACAGCCTGCGCGTACGAGTAGATGCCCGACGTCGTCTTGTAGTAACCGACGCGGTTCAGCACGACGTAGCCCAGGCCCGGGATCGCGACCTTCGTGTTCGGCTTCGGCGCCAGCAGGGTCGGCACTGACAGGTTGCCGATCTTGATGGAGGCGAAGGTGGTCTCACCCGAGTAGTCGAGCTTGCCGTCCTTGGCCCACGAGGTGGTCGTGGTGCGCGCGCCGACGACGTGCAGCAGGTTGCCGACCCGGATGTCGGCGGCGGTCGCGGTGCTGGTCACACCGTTGCCGCGCTTGTCGTTGAATGCGTTGACGGTGGTGTTCACCGTCTTGGCGACGGCGGCCTTACCGGCCGCGGCGGTCGCGATGTCGTTCTTGGACGCGGCCTTCGGGTCCGTGGTGCAGTCGATGTGGCTGAGCACCTGCGGGCCGCTGGCGGCGATGCCGGCGTGGGCGTCGGTGCCCATCGAGTAACCGCTGTATCCGTAAACCTCGGCGGCGGACGCCGAGCCTGAGGTCAACGCGATCGTGGAAACCACGCCGACGGCGGCTGCGACACCGACCACGGCGAGCTTCTTGTATCCGATGCGGGGTCTCATGACCCCTCCTCCCTGAGTGATGACGTGACCCTAACGAGCGGGCCAGGACACAGACACAACTCAGGTGGTCGCAGTAGGTAACGAGAGAACCCCGCTCCGAGACCAAACCGTTACATAGCTTCGACAGCTGAGAAGAACGAGATCTTGCGCCCAAAACCGTTTGTGCATAAGAGAAATAGGAAGCAGTTAAAGGCAGAAAGAACAGCCGAAAGGGCCCGGACGCGCAAGGTCCGAGCCCTTTCGGGGTCTGCAAACTACTACCTGGGGTTGGTCAGACGGCGACGGCCACCTCGGCGACCTCGCCGTACTGCGCCACGACCTGCCGGTCCACCGGCTCGGCCTTCGGGGCCAGCGTGCGCAGGGTCCACGACCCCGGCGCCGCGAAGAACCGGAAGTGCCCGGTCGCCGAGGTCGGCACCTCGGCCGTGAACTCACCAGTGGAGTCGAGCAGCCGCACGTAGGCGCCGCCGACCGGCTCCTCGCCGCGCAGTACCTGACCCTGGATCACGGCTTCCTTGTCGATGTCGACGCCCTTGAGGTCAAGGCCGCCTTTCTTCGCTCCGCACATGTCAGGCCTTCCCGGGTTCGTCGCCAAGGGCAACCGGTACGCCGACCAGCGAGCCCCATTCGGTCCACGAACCGTCGTAGTTCTTCACGTTCTCCTGGCCGAGAATCTCGTGCAGCACGAACCAGGTGTGCGCCGAGCGCTCGCCGATCCGGCAGTAGGCGATGGTGTCCTTGCCGAAGTCGACGCCCGCGTCGGCGTACAGGGTCTTCAGCTCGTCGTCGGAGCGGAAGGTGCCGTCGTCGTTGGCCGCCTTGCTCCACGGGATGCTGGCCGCGGTCGGGATGTGGCCCGCGCGCTGCGCCTGCTCCTGCGGCAGGTGGGCCGGGGCGAGCAGCCGGCCGGCGTACTCGTCGGGGCTGCGCACGTCGACCAGGTTCTTCACGCCGATGGCGTCCTTGACCTCGTCGCGGAAGGCGCGGATCTCGAGGTTCTGCGGCTGCGCCTTGTACTGGGTGGCTTCGCGCTTCACGACCTCGTCGGTCAGCTCGCGGCTGTCCAGCTCCCAGCGCTTGCGGCCGCCGTCGAGCAGCCGGACGTCACCGTGGCCGTAGAGCTTGAAGTACCAGAACGCGTATGCCGCGAACCAGTTGTTGTTGCCGCCGTAGAGCACGACGGTGTCCTCGTTCTTGACGCCACGCGACGACAGCAGCGCCTCGAACTGCTCCTGGTTGACGAAGTCGCGACGGACCGGGTCCTGGAGATCGTCCTGCCAGTCGATCTTGATCGCACCGGCGATGTGACCGGCGTCGTACGCCGAGACGTCCTCGTCGACCTCGATCAGTACGACGTTCTCGTCGGACTTGTGCTCCTCGACCCAGTCGGCCGAGACGAGCGCGGATTCCCTGCTCATGTGTGCTGCTCCTCAGGTGGTAGTAGCGGTTCAGGTAGTAGTTGCGGTGCTGGGCGTACGGATGCGCTGGATCAGGAGGTAGGCCTCGCAGCCGAGGCAGAGGCCGACCGCCGCGTTCACGAAGGCGGCGACGAGGGCGAAGCCGGTGGCGACCACACCGAGCACCTCGACGCCGGCGAAGTAGCCGATCAGGCCGATGACGGCGAAGACCAGCCCGACCAGTTGGGCGAACCGGGGCGGCGCGGCGTCTTCCAGCTCCTTCGGCGGACCCAGCCGGGGCCGGATCACCCGCTTGAAGAACTGCCCGTACGGCGAGGCCTGGATGCCGAACGCGACCGAGATCGCGAACACCACGGCCTGGACCGCCAGCGGCCACGGGTTGTTCAGCACCAGGGTCAGGGCGAGAACAACGGTCGTGACGCCGGCCGCGAAACGCAGTCCGCGCGGGTCGACCTGGGGGTTTGCTGCCGTCCGACTGGACATGACGACTCTCCGGTGGGAGCTGGAACGAGCCGGAATCCGCCCGAAGACGCGGAAGGCGACGTACCGGGAACCGTGCTCAGCGACCGGTTCCGGAGCGTTCGAGACGCCGCCTGGTCAGCAGGGACGACACAGGGACGAGCGCATGCGGCAGTTGTCCACTGCCCTGCGCTTGGTCAGCCATGTCGTGTACTCCACGGCACCGAGAGTACGGAAACCCGGCAGCCCGGATTCCTTTTGTCCCACTCTTTGAGACAACTGATCACCATGCGAACACGCGCACGCTCAGTGAGCGGGCATGCGTCACCGGTGCTTGGGCTGCTCTCCCAGCACGACGTTGGTGGCCGCGACCTTGTCGTGCAACGCCTGCTTCTTGTCGTCCCACAGCGGCCAGAGCACGTTGAGCAGCGAACCCAGACTGAAGAGCGTGCCGACGAACGGGATCGCACCGAGCAGGCCGAGCCCGGCGTACACGCCGTAGCGCTTGAGGACGGCGGCGACCGGCGGCGGGCCGGCGACATCGCGCAGCCGGACCGTGATGCCGACTGCCTTCTTGCCCGGCGTCGCTCCCGACCGGCTGAGGAAGAAGACCTCGTAGATGGAGGCCACCACCGCCGAGATCAGGCTGATGTAGAGCATCCACTTGTAGACCTCGGGCGGCAGCGAGAAGTCGAAGGTCGGCCTCGTACTGGACTGCGCCTTGTCGATCTGGTCGCGCTCCCAGTCGAGGACCACGTGGGTGTACTGGATCCAGAAGTAGAGCGTGAACGGGAGGCTGATGAAGAACACGATGATGCCGTCCAGCACCCGCGCCCCGACCCGCTTCCACCAGCCCGCCAACGGCACCCCGTCCGGCGTCGCCGGCACCCGCGGCCCGTAGCCGAACCCCTGCTGCCCGTACTGCGGTTGTCCGTACTGCGGCGCCTGCTGCGGCTGACCGAACTGCTGCGGCTGGCTGAGCTGGGCCTGCCCAGCCTGCTGCGCCTGGCCCAGCTGGTCCTGCTGCGGCTGGCCGAACTCGCCCTGGTACGGGGCCGGTCCCCGACGGGGGCGACGGTGCTCGGTCCAGGCCTCGCCGTCCCAGTACCGCTGCCCGGCCGGATCTTTCGGATCGTCGTACCACCCATGCGGAAAGCTCACCGGCACAGCATCCCGCACGGCGAGGTCGTCTGAACAATCAGGCGACCCGGTCGACTGCCATCCCCAGCGCCGCGATGACGTCGGGCTTGCGCGGCTGACCCGAAGCCCGGGTCACGATGGCCCCGGTCGCATCGAGCACCAGCACGGTCGGCGTACGAAGGATGTCCAGCCGCCGGACCAGGTCGAGATGCGATTCGGCGTCCAGCTCGAGATGCCGGACCCCGTCGACCATCGACTCGATCTCGGCCAGCGTCCGCCGGGTCGCCCGGCACGGAGCGCAGAACGCGGACGAGAACTGCAGCAAGGTCGCCCGCTCACCGAGCCCGGCGCCGAGATCCGCTTCCGTCAGCCGGACCTTGTCCTCCGCCTCCACGGCATCCTGCTCGCGCACCGCTGCCTTCCTGACCGGGTGGGTCCCCCGGAAACGCCCGTCGAACCGGGATTTGAACACGCTGAGCGCGACGCCGGCGGCGACCGCGACGATCAGCACGATGATCCCAGGACTCACAGCAATCCACAGTACGCCGGTGCTCTTTCAGCTCAAGGCGGCGTTCATCCCTCGGACGCGAACGGCGGCGGCCCGAGGATCTCGATCCCGCCGTTGTCCTGCGCGGAGGCGAAGATCCGGCCGAAGTCGACCACCCCGGGCTGCTCCGGATCGAACGGCTCGCTCGCACCGTAGTAGAAGTCCTGACCGATGCCGGGCGTCAGCAGGACCAGCGCCCGGCAGCTCGGCGAGGTGACGAGGAAGGCGTGCGGCATCCCGCGCGGGACCATCACCAGCCCACCAGGACCGACCTCGCGCCGCTCTCCGTCCAGATACATCAGCACCCGGCCGTCCAGCAGATACAGGGACTCGTCGACCTCCGGATGCAGATGCAGCGGGGTGGTCTTCCCCTGCTCCATCTCATCCTCGAACATCAGGAAGGCCCCGTCGGTCTCCGCCGCGGTCGCCATCCAGCGATGGACCCCACCGCCGTAGAACCAGCGCTTGTCCCCCTCGTCGGCCGCCCTGACGATCGCAGCCCTTACGTTGCTCACGGCCATTATTCTCCCCGCCTCCCAGTTTCCTGAGACTGAAGTCTCACCACGAGACTCTTCCTGAGACTGAAGTCTTATGACGAGACTGCGGTATCATGACCATTGTGTCAACACCCTATGAGGCCCGCGGGCGCACCCAGCAGAAACAACGGACCCGCGACGCCCTGGTCGAGGCGGCGAAAACCCTGGTCGCCGCCGGCCTGACACCGACCATCGAGGAATCGGCCGCGGCAGCCGGGGTCTCCCGCCCGACGGCGTACCGCTACTTCCCCAACCAGCGCGCACTTCTCGCTGCCGCCCACCCGGAGACCGTGGCGACCTCGCTGCTCCCCGCCGATCCCCCGGCGGACGTCACGGAGCGGCTGGCGCTGGTCGTCCAGGCATTCGTGGATCTGCTCCTCGAGACCGAGGCTCAGCAACGCACCATGCTCCGGCTTTCCCTCGAGGCCGATCCGGCCGAGCGGGCGGCGCTGCCGCTGCGACAGGGCCGCGGCATCGGCTGGTTCGAAGAGGCGTTGGCCCCGCTGCAGCTTCCGGCCGGCGCGACCCATCGGCTTGCGATGGCGATCCGCTCAGCGGTCGGTATCGAAGCCCTGATCTGGCTCACCGATGTCGCCCACCTGTCCCACGCGGACGCCGTCCGGACGATGAACTGGTCGGCCCAGGCAATGCTGCAATCCGCTCTGGCCGGAAACCTTCCGCCCGACTGACTACCGGGTGCTGACCGTGATCACGACCCGGCGGTTCTTCTGCCGGTTGGCATCGGAAGTATTCGGTACTGCGGGCGCCGTCTCCCCGAACCCCTTAGTCGTGATGAGCGCCTTACTGAAGTGCTCGGTGCGGATCAGCCAGGCCGCGACGGCCGCTGCCCGTCGCTCGGACAATCGCATCCCGTACGCCGCGTCGCCGCGATCGTCGGTATGCCCTTCGACCCGCAGTCGCGCGTTCGGGTGGGCCGCCTTGATCTTCGCCGCGATCGCGTGCAACGCCTTCGCCGCGTCCGGCCGGATCGTCGCCTGGTCGGTGTCGAACAGCACGTCGCCCGGGGCGACATAGGACACCTTGTCGTCGCCGGTGAACACGTCGACGTTCTCGCCGGGCAGCTTTCGCGACTCCAGTCGGACAGGATCCACATCGACGTCGGGCAACCGCACTGCGGGGAGCTTCACCGACTCCACCCGGAACTCGGGCCGGTCCCCGTCCGCCTTGACCCGTCCACCCGGTCGGGCCGTCCCGTTCCGCGCGACCCCACGCCGTACGACGCCCTTGCGGGTGACTGTCGGGAGGACTCCGGCGTTCTCGACCTGGCAGACCAGCGGCGAGCTGACCGCCGGAGCGGTCACCCCGGGAACGGTGACGGCGGCGAACGACTTGCCGGAGCCCGCGACGGTGCTCTCCGGGATCGTCACCGGGGGAACGACCGCGGCGGAGATCTTGATCGCACCCAGGCAGCCGCCGGGAGCGTCGTACCGGACCACACAGCCCGCATCGATCGACTGCGCGGGGATGGTGAAGCCCTCGACGGCGGTCTGCTGCTGACCGGACTTGTCGGTGTAGGTGACCGGCGGGACGGCGACCGCGGGCACCTGGATCGCGGCCAGCTTCTGCACGGTCCGGCCCGGTCCGGCGACGCAGTCGGGATCGACGGCCGGGGTCGCCGACGGCGTCGGCGATGGCGTCGGCGATGGCGTGGAAGGCTGGGTCGGCGTCGTCGCCGGGGGCGCGGTGGCGGGCTTTTCCGGATCCGAACAACCGGTCAGGATTACCGCGAACACAATCACCGGTAATGCCCGGTGCACGAATAGTGACGGCGCCTTCATTCGGTCAGTCTCGCACGCCGCGGCAGTCTTCAGGAAACGTCACCGGAACATGTATTGCGCACCGATTAATGTTGGATGAACGATGACGCCGCAGGCAGCGAAGGCCCACCCCGGCCAGCTAGCTTCAGGAGTGTTCGCACCTCGGGGGAACGTTGGTGCGGACGACAGACTGAATTCGACCGCGTTTCGCGGTGGGGGGAAGAATGACCGTGTCTGCTATTGCCATGCCCGCATCGAGTTTCTCCGATGTGGCCGGCTGGATGGCGAAATTCGCGTTTTCCACCGACGACCTGTCGCAGTGGCGGAGTCTGGTGCCGATCGCCCTGGCCGGACTGGTGGTCTGGGCGTTGTGGATCTACCGGTTCGTGCTGTCCCGGCTGGCCAAGCCGATCGAGAACAACTTCAGCACCACCACTTCGGTGGTGGTTCCTTCGTTCCATGAGGATCCGGACATCCTGATGCGTTGCCTGGAGAGCTGGCGGGCGCAGAACCCGGACGAGATCCTGATCGTCCTCGACGTCGCCGACACCGAGGCCTACGAGCGGCTGGTCGCGCTGGACGATCCGCGGATCACCGCGATCCTGTTCAAGCACGCCGGCAAGCGATCCGCGCTCGGCGTCGGGATCCGGGCGGCCGGCTCGGAGATCCTGGTGCTGACCGACTCCGACACCAGTTGGCAGCCGGGCTTGCTCAAGGCGGTCCAGCGGCCGTTCGTTGATCCAGAGGTCGGGGCGGTGAGCACCCAGCAGAACGTGCACGAGCGGACCACCAGCGTCTGGCGGCGGATCGCCGACTGGCTGGTCAACCTCCGGTACTACGACTATGTCCCCGCGATGGGCCGGGCCGGTGCGGTCGCCTGCGTCTCCGGCCGGACCGGCGCATACCGCCGCGAGGTGGTGTTGCCGCTGCTGGACAACCTGGAGAACGAGTTCTTCCTCGGCCGCCGTTGCGTTTCCGGCGACGACGGCCGGCTGACCTGGTTGGTGCTGGCCTCCGGGTACAAAACTGTGCACCAGTCATCCGCCCGGGCGCTGTCGATGTTCCCGGCAACCTTTCGCGCGTTCGCGAAACAGCGGATCCGCTGGAGCCGCAACTCATACCGCTGCTATCTGACCGCGGTCTGGAAGGGCTGGCTGTGGCGGGTGCCGCTGGTCACCAAGGTCACCGTGCTGCAGATCCTGCTCACTCCGGTGACGATGGGCATCACGATCGGCTACATGGTCTTCAGCCGAGTCGACCTGACCTGGCAGAGCCTGTCTCTGGCCGCCGCCTGGCTGATGATTGCCCGAGGCATCCGCGGCATCTCGCACCTGCGCCGCCATCCGCTGGAGATCTTGCTGCTGCCGCTCGTCACGCTGACGGTCATCCTGATCGCCCTGCCGATCAAGCTGTACGCGTTCGTGACCATGAACAAGCAGGGCTGGCTGACCCGCTCCGAGAACACCATTGGCGGCGAAGGCCAGAACGCCGCCTCCCTGATCCGCCAGCCCGCCAAGACCCTCCAGACGGCGCTGCAGAGCGAGGCCAGCCAACCGAAGCACTCCGCCGACGTTCTGCAGACGGAACCGGCATGAAGAGGCCTGCAAACCTAGTTGCCTTAGGCATTGTCTTGACCGCCGTCCTCGGACTGCCTGTATCGAGCGCCCTGGCCGCGAGCCCGACCCCGACGCCGTCGACCATGCCGGGCAAGAAGGCGACCCCGCAACCGCCGGACGCGACCCAGCCGACCGTGCCGGGTGCCACGCCCGAGTCCGACGACAAGGCGATCGACCGATTGCCGTACCCGGGTGACCCGGAGGCCGAAGCGGCGTACGTCGCCGACGAGGATCACCGGCTGGTCGAGGTCCGGACGGTCGACTCGCTGGCCCGGTGGAGCAAGACCAGCCTGAACTCGCCGTACCGGATCGCCACCGGGTCGGCGTACACGCTGGTTCTGACCGCGCGCAAAGAGGTCTACACGATCAAGGACCTGCTCGGGCTGGCGCCGCAGACGTTCATCCGGCAGCCGGACGGCGGCTATCTGCTGTCCGAGCACATCGTGGTCCAGTCGGGGGCGACGCTGAACCTCAACTCGTCGGGCGGCCTGAAACTGCGGCTGGCCAGCGATCCGGACGGCTTCGTCTCGATCGTGAACTACGGCGGCGTACTCAACGTCCAGGGCGCGGAAGGCAAACCGGTCGAGATCACCAGCTGGAACCGCGACACCTCCAGCCCGGACAAACTCACCAACGACGGCCGTGCCTACATCCGCTCGCTCGGCGGAACAGTCCGCTTCCGGTACGCCGAACTCTCGGATCTCGGCTTCTGGAGCGGCCGGACCGGCGGGCTGTCGCTGACCGGAACGGACCGCCCGAACAGCGGCGAGCTCGACACCCTCGGCAAGACGATGCGGGTCGGCAAGCGGGCCGCCAAGGAACGGGCGGCCGACAAGTCCACGGACAAGAAGAAGACCGCTGGAGTCGGACTGGACGGCGCCGGCAAGTCGACGCTCAGCCAGGTGCTCCCGGCCGGGAAGCTCCCGCTGCCGGAGGTCGACATCACGGATCCGGCGTACAGCTATGTTTCCGCGTTGATCCAGAACACGACGATCAAGCGGAACGCCTTCGGTCTGTTCGCGGCCAGCGCCAACGGTCTGGACATCCGGGACAGCCGGTTCGACGACAGCCTGGTCGACGGCGTCGTGATGCACCGCTACGTGACGAACGCGGTGATCGACTCCAGCGTCGCGGACGGCAACGCGGGTGACGGCTTCGTGCTCTCCCGGGCGACGACCGGCATCGTGCTGTCGCAGATCGAGGCGAGCCACAACCACCGCAACGGGCTGACGATGTCCGGCCTGCCGCTCGCCGACGGCCCGAGCGCGACCGGTTCGAGCCTCGGCAGCTACGGCAACAACACCGTGTCGAACAGCAAACTCCTCGACAACGCCCGGTACGGCGTGGAGGTGATCGGCGGCACCAACGTCGGGGTGAACGCCAACGACTTCCACGGCAACGACATGGGCATCGTCGTCCGTGGCGGCGCCGGCGACGTGTCGGTGGTCGGCAACCGGGTGACCGATCCGGCCCGGCAGGGCATCGCGATCCGCGACGGCGTGCACTCCTCGACGGTCTCCGGCAACATCATCACCGGCGGCAGTACGAGCGTGTACGTCCGCAACTCGGGCGCTGCGATCCAGCGGAACACGATGACCGACGCGGACGCGCACGCAGTTTCGCTGGTCGGCGCGGTCAGCCAGACCAAGGTCACCGAGAACACCATCGCCGGCCGCGGTCCGAGTGCCATCGACGCCAAGCGGGCCTCGGACGTGAACATGCACCGCTGGAAGAACGACGACGGCAACTGGCACGACACCACCCCGTTCCTGATCACCTTGAAACGGTTCCTGCAGCCGCTGACCGCGATGTGGATCCTGCTGGCCGCGCTGCTGATCTTCACCGCGGCGCGCGGCAGCCGGCGGATCCGGAAGGTCGTCCACCCGTACGCTGACAAGGCGCCGGTGACCGATGGCATGCCGGTGCCGGCGTCAGCTGTTCCGGTGTCCCCCGACCAGCAGGGAGTCCGATGACCCGGCGGGAACTGATCATCGCCGCAGTGGCCGCCGCCGCGGTCCTCCTGGTCGGCGGCGGAATCGTGGCGGTCGCCTGGCCGGACGACTCGCCGTCGTCATCGCCGACGACCGGCGCTTCGGTCCCGACCGTGCCGCCGGAGCCCTCGATCCCGACACTCACGGATGGGCCGACGAACACCTCGCCGACCCCCGAGGACGACGAGGGCGACAACAAGGGGAAGAAGCCCGCGGACGCCCCGGTGCTGCCCAACGCGCCCGCTCCTGGTCAAGGTCCACTCCCCAACTCCTCCCCGGTGACCTGTCCGGGGGCGACCGTGAACGTGACGGATGCGAATTCGCTGGCGCAGGCGTTGAAGGATGCGCAGCCTGGCACCAGCATCGCGCTGGCCGACGGCAAGTACGTCGGGAAGTTCGTCGCCGAGACCTCCGGCACCGCGGCGCAACCGATCTGGCTGTGCGGCGGGGCGGGCGCCGTATTGGACGGTGACAATGTCCGCGGCGGTTACGTTTTCCACCTGAACAAGGCGAAGTACTGGCGACTCGTCGGGTTCACCGTCACCAACGGCCAGAAGGGCGTGATGGCCGACACCACGGTCGGATCCGTCATCCAGGGGCTGACCGTGCACGACATCGGCGACGAGGCGATTCATCTGCGCGCCGAGAGCACCGACAACGTCGTACTGCGCAACACGATCAGCAAGACCGGCCTGCGCCGGGACAAGTTCGGCGAAGGCGTCTACATCGGCACGGCAGTGAGCAACTGGTGCACCACCAACAACTGCCAGCCGGATCGCAGCGACCGCAACGTGGTGAAGGAGAACAAGATCTCCCAGACCACCTCCGAGGCGGTCGACATCAAGGAAGGCACCACCGGAGGTGTGCTGGAGGGGAACACCTTCGACGGCTCCTCGCTCAGCGGGGCCGACTCCTGGGTGGATGTCAAAGGCAACAACTGGTTGATCAAGGACAACAGCGGCACCAAGTCCACCCTCGACGGCTTCCAGACCCATCAGATCCTGAAGGGTTGGGGCGACAACAACCTGTTCACCGGCAACACCGCCGTCGTGGACGCGTCCGGACTCGGCTTCGCACTGCGACCACCCGACTCCAACAAGGTTGCCTGCAACAACAAAGTCAGCGGTGCCCAGCTGAGCAACGTCGCCTGCAGCTGACGGCACTCGTTCCACTGAACCCATTTGGGGGGTTTCACCATGTCCGAAAAGCCACGTCTCACCGTGCTCGGCACCGGGTATCTCGGCGCCACACATGCCATCTGCATGGCAGTTCTCGGGTACGACGTACTCGGGATCGACACCGACGCGCAGAAGATCGCCGCACTTGCCGACGGCAAGGTTCCGTTCTACGAACCCGGCCTGCCGGAGATGCTCCGTAAGGCGCTCGACTCCGGCCGGCTGCGGTTCAGCACCGACATCGCCGAGGCCGCTGCCTTCGGTGACGTGCACTTCGTCTGCGTCGGAACGCCACAGATGAAGGGATCCCCGGCCGCCGACCTCACCTATGTCGACCAGGTCGTCACCGATCTCGCCCGCAACCTCACCCGGCAATGCCTGGTGGTCGGCAAATCCACCGTCCCGGTCGGTACTGCGGACCGGCTGACCCAGCTGCTCCAGTCGGTCGCACCGGCTGGTTCGGCGGTCGAGCTCGCGTGGAACCCGGAGTTCCTGCGGGAAGGGTTCGCCGTCGAGGACACGATGCGGCCGGACCGGCTGGTCTTCGGGGTCGGGTCGGGCTGGGCGCTCGGGCAATTGGAGGCGGCGTTCGCTCCGCTGCTGGAGTCCGGCGTACCGCTGGTGGTGACGGATCTGCCGACAGCCGAGCTGGTCAAGGTCTCCGCGAACTCCTTCCTGGCCACGAAGATCTCGTTCATCAACGCGATGGCTGAGGTCTGCGAGACGACCGGGGCCGACGTACAGCAGCTCGCGAAGGCGCTCTCCTACGACTCGCGGATCGGCGGGCGGTTCCTGCGGCCCGGACTCGGGTTCGGTGGCGGGTGTCTGCCGAAGGACATTCGCGCGTTCATCCACCGGACCGAGGAGCTCGGGGTCGGTCAGGCGGTGTCGTTCCTGCGGGAGGTGGACGCGATCAACCAGCGTCGCCGGCAGCGGACGGTCGACCTGATCCGGTCGCAGGCGGGTGGTTCGCTGGAGGGGGTGACGGTGTGCGCGCTGGGGGCGGCATTCAAGCCGGACTCGGACGACGTCCGCGATGCGCCGGCTCTGGACGTCGCCCGGCTGCTCGGCGACGAGGGTGCCGTCGTACGGGTGTATGACCCGCAGGCGATGGACAACGCCCGGCGCGCCTATCCCGAGCTGGTCTATGCGACCAGCGTCGCGGATGCGGCGGCCGGCGCCCGGGTGGTCGCGCTGCTGACCGAGTGGGACCAGTTCCGCGAGATCGACCCCACCTGGCTGGGCGACATCGTCGAGTCCAAGGCGATCGTCGACGGCCGGCACGCCCTCGACCCCGTCACCTGGCGCGCCGCCGGCTGGGACTACCGAGCCCTCGGCCGAGCCTGACTCTTCCGCGGACCGCCAACACTGTCCAACCTGCCATCCGGCGCCTTTCTGGTGCTCGGCTGAGCGTGAGCGAGCCCCTCGGGGGCTGGTTGATGAGTGTTGGCGGTCCGCCCCACCGCGACGGCTGGTTATTGAGTGCTGGTGGTGGGGGATTTCCGGTTGAATGGGGGTATGAACGACGGGCTGGTGGTGCGGGCGGGGGTGGTGATCCCCGAGGCGGAGCTGGAATGGCGGTTCTCGCGTTCCAGCGGGCCTGGCGGGCAGTCCGTGAACACCACCGACAGCCGGGTCGAGCTCAGCTTCGATGTGGCGTCGACCACAGCCCTGAACGACATCCTGCGCGAACGCGCCCTCGAGCGGCTCGCCACCCGCCTCGTCGACGGCGTCATCACCATCGCCGCCTCGGAACAGCGCTCCCAGTGGCGCAACCGCGAAGCCGCCCGGATCCGGCTGGCGAACCTGCTCCGCGAGGCGATCGCCGCCCCACCCCGCCCCCGCCGCCCGACCCGGCCGAGCAAGAACGCGATCCGCCGCCGCGCCGAGGACAAACGCCGCCGCAGCGAGACCAAACGCCTCCGCGGCCGCCCCGCCGACTAACGCCGCCGAGCCGGGCCAGGTGGCTTCCCCGGCGGCGGTCTGCCGAGAACCCTTCGATCGTTAGGCTTGGGTCTGTGCAGGACACGGGGAACACGGATCCGGAGGAACTACCGGATCTGAAAGATGTGCGCGTTCGCGGACGATCGGTGCGAACGTGGGTGATCGGGGCAGCCGCCGTTCTGCTGGCGATCTCCGCGGCGTTCGGCGGCCTGAAGAAGGCAGCCGACGACACTCCACAGGTAGCAGCCGGTACGCCGATCGACGCCGGCTGGTACGAGGTGACGGTCGACCGGGTCGTGGTCGTCCCCGATCTCAAGCCGCTGTACACGCCCGACGACGGCGGCACCCTGATCGCGGTGGTGACGAAGCTCAAGCTCACCGACAAGACCGGAGTGACCCCGGACAGTAGCCTCATCCGGCTGATCGGCGTACCGGGGATCAAAGACACCGACGCGCCGATCGGTACGACGAATCTGCGCGACCAGACGCCGAACCCGGTCCTGACCCCGGAGTACGGCGACGACGTCGCCTTCGTCTGGAAGTTGCCCAAGGCCACCAAGCTGCCGACCGAGGCGAAGCTCACCGTGCAGCACTACGAGCACATTGAGGACTCCGCGCTCGACCACCACGAGAAGTGGAATCCGGACAAAGCGGCTGCCGTGAGCACCCTCAAGGTGAAGGACAACACGAAGTGAAGGCGCGGAAGGCCGTCAATATCGGCCTCACTCTCGTCGTACTGGTGGCGATCATCGCGCTCTATCGCTGGACGCCGACCCAGCAGGACATTCAGCAGCCGGTCGCCGTCAACGGTGAAGTCGGCAAGCCTTTGCACACGCCCCGGTTCGACCTGACCGTCACCGGCGTCCGGACCAGCAAGAAGCTGCGCGTCCCCCGGACGACGCCCGACCGCGAGACCCTGTCGGACTTCGTCGTGATCGACGCCACGGTCAAGGCGACCAGGGAACCGATCCATATCAGCAAGGTGCAGATCCGGACCTCGGACGGGTACACCTATCTCGGCTCGAACCGCAGTGGGCTGCAGGACATCGACCTGACCGGGTTCCAGCTCGCACCGGACATCCCGGCGCATGGGTCGTTCGTGGTGGAGATGCCGGCCGACAAGCTGCCCGGCGCGATCCTGCTGGTGACCGAGAAGCAGTTCTTCACCGATTTGGAGCCACAGGCAACGATCCCGCTGGACGTCGGCAAGGATCAACTGGCCGGGTTGCAGCAGGACGTGGCGATCCTGAAGACCACGACGGACCTCTCATGAACAGCGCTCGAAGGGCCCGGCGCGGGTGGTTGCGCGCGAATACGGCCGCCCTGCTGTCGCTGGTCCTCACGATTCCCTTGTCCGGTTGGTGGTTCACGCGCAGCGACTACAAGTCCTGGCGGGACTCGGAGCCGCGTGACCCCGTCGTCGTGGCGGCCGGCGGTACGGCGTACCAGGGTGCTGTCTGGTATGCCGCGACCACGGAGGTCGATCCGCAGCAGGTGAGAGAGCGAGACACTCCGGCGCAACTGCCGGCCGGGACGGTTCGGGTGCGGGTGTATTTCCGGCTGAAGGTGGATGACCTGTCCCAGCTGGACAAGGGGCTTGGTGGTTGCCAGATCCACCTCCGCGCGCCCGACGGTCGTGTTTGGGACGAGTCGGTGCTGGAGGACGCGTTCCAGGATCGGCCGACCGGATGCACGGGCGGCTATGACGAGAAGCTGCAGAGCTTCCGGCCGCCGGCGATCGCGCAGTACTACCTGAAGCCGAAAGCCGGGAAGCCGTTCGAGACGGTGGCGGTGTTCGTCGTACCGGCTGATGCCGCGGCCACTGTGCAGCCGACGATCACCTGGGCTACGACGCTCCCTCACTATCTGGCATTCCCGAGGTAGCAGCGGTGAGGTCGGTGACGCCGTGGTCCTCGGCCGGCTCGACCAGCGGCTTCGTCCGCGTCCGGAGGTAACCCGCGAGGCCGCCGATCATCCGGTCGTACGCCGCCGCCAGCAAGCTGATCTGCAGCATGATCTTCAGACCGTCGGTGACCAGGCTCAACGGTTCGTCGATGACTCTCCAGAACTCCAGCGAGTGCGGCCCCAGCACGTAGTCGCGCATGATGATCCAGACCTCGCTGGCCAGGTACGTGACGACCGCCCAGGCCAGGAAGTAGCCGAGCATCGGGCGGATGCCGGAGCGGGCGACCAGCCGGAACGCGGACACCACGGGCGTCCAGCGGTCCTTCCAGTCCGACACCACCGAGTTCCCGGCCGCGCGGACGATCTGGGGCGTGCGCTGCCAGCGATGGGTGATCCGGTCGAACCGCCAGCGCACCTGCTGCGGTTTCTCGGCCTTGTGCACGGCCCGGCCGTAGATCACCGCGGTCATCGTGATCCACATCAGCGGCAGCACGGCCGCGCTCCACAGATCACCGATGCCGGCGGCAACGAATCCGGTGACCGAATCCCAGACCTCACGGACCTTCTCGACGCCGAGCAGGTGATCCAGCACCCAGATGTAGGCGTCGTGCGCCCACAGCCAGACCTGCCGCTCCTTCAGCCACGTCTTCGGCGACGGGATGAACGACGTGGCCTGGTACGCGACCACGAAGATCCACAATGCTTCGAGATAGGTGACGAACAGCTTCCGGACCGGGCCTGCGTCGGCTTTGCCCTTCTTCCTCTTGAAGAAGAACCTGAGCACGTACGCCGTGACGCCGAGCCCGATGAACAACCAGGTCGACAAGGCATGCAACCCGGTCGGCTGCTGCGCCACCGTCCCGCCGGTCATCACCGTGGCGGCGATGTCGTTCGCGCGGTGCACGGCCAGGTTGTACTCGTAGTCCAGCGCTTCGGTCTGGAGGAACTTGTACGCCGCGTAGAACGCCAGGAACGGCAGGAGCGCCGCCGCGACAGCATCCAGCGGGCTGTGTTCCTTGCCGGGCTCGACACCATCTGGTGCCAGGACGCCCTCGGCGACCGCCCGGCGATGGAAGGGCAGCTCGCCGCGGAGTACGAGGAACATCGAGACGTACATCGCCAGCGAGATCAGCACCACCAGCGCCAGCACCGCGATCCCGGCCGCCTGCGCCTTGGCGCCTGCCTGAACCGCAACCCACTGAGCTCCGCGATGCGCCAGTTGCGCCGCCAGAAAAACCGCCAGCAACCGCGGCCAGGCCCGGCCGAAGAGGGCCCCTGCCCGCCCGACCGTACTCAGCAAATCCCCCGACTCCTGCGCCACACGGGGAAACCTACCTCCCCGAAGGTCCGTCGATGAGCTACCTGATGTGGATAACTCTGCTCACCGGCGCACGTCCACGGATAAACTCAACAAGGAAGGACAGGGGCGGCGGTCGGTCAGCCGCCGGCGAAGGGTGGGAGGGCGTCTACGAGGGCGCCATCGGTGAGGTGCGTGTCGAGGTCGACGCGTTCGCCGTCGACCATGAAGGTGCAGATGCCCAGCACCCGGGCCAGCTCGGGGCGGTCAGCCGACACCGTACCGACGAGTTCCTTCAGGGAATCCGCCTGCGCCGTGGCCGTGGACTCGCCCGCGGCGGCCCGTGCGGCGGCAAAGTACCTGATGGTCACTTCCGGCATGTGGGAGGAGCCTCACTAATCGGTTAAGTCTTCCGGTATTATGTCAGCTTGCTGTTCCATCAGTGTGTCTCGGGCCCCCGGCAATGACGCCGCTGGGGCCTGACGTGCAAAAGGACAGGATCGCTCACCAGGGATCCGACGACCCGCACAAGGAGACAGCGTGAGCACGTTGCTTCTGCTGACGAACGCGCTGCAGGCCTCTACCGAGGTGCTGCCCTCGCTCGCCCTGCTGCCCCACCAGATCCGGATCCTGCCGTCGGAGGTCGCCGCCCTCGTTGACGCGCCCGACGCCGACGCCGTCCTGCTGGACGCCCGCCGTGACCTGGTCACCGTGCGCGGAGTCTCCCGGCTGATCCGCACCACCGGCATCGACGTACCGCTGTTCCTGGTCGTCACCGAAGGTGGGCTGACCGCGGTGAACGCCGACTGGGGAGCCGACGACGTCCTGCTCGACACCGCCGGCCCGGCCGAGATCGAGGCCCGCTTGCGCCTGGTGATCGGCCGCCTGGCCGCCGCCCGGAACGAGGACCCTGACACCTCGCTGATCCGCAGCGGGGATGTGGTGATCGACGAAGCCTCGTACACGGCGAAGCTGAACGGCCGCGCGCTCGACCTCACCTACAAGGAGTTCGAGCTCTTCAAGTTCCTCGCGCAGCACCCGGGCCGGGTCTTCACCCGCGAACAGCTGCTCCAGGAAGTCTGGGGCTACGACTACTTCGGCGGTACGCGCACAGTCGACGTGCACGTCCGCCGCCTGCGCGCCAAGCTCGGCCCCGAGCACGAAGCGCTGATCGGCACCGTCCGCAACGTCGGCTACCGCTTCGTCATCCCGCCCAGCACCCAGCGCGAAACAGCCGACGCCACCGCCTGACCTCCACCGCCAGGGATCCGAGCGATCGCCCGCGATCGGGAGGGACCACCGCCTGACGTCCACCGCCGGGGATCCGAGCGATCGGGAGGAGGCTGCCAGGGCTGCATAAGTTCACCTGGCAGTGCGGCCTGTTGCCGATGGCATGGAAATCGGTTGCTCCTGCGTGCCGGCGGGAGCGCGGCAGGCTGCGCCGGAACGGGTGAAAAACTCACCTTGGACCAAGGCGTGTTTTTGCTGCTACCGTGCGTATTCGGTCTTTTCACGGAAGGTGACCGATGGCGCACGTTGCTCCGACTTCGCACCGCCGCGCGACCCGCGCATCGCATCGCGGCGACCGCACCGCCGACGGGCCGATCCAGACCACGACCTGGCTCGGGCTCACGTTCGCGCTGATCTTCGGCCTGGTCCTGATCGGCCGGTCCCACCCGGGCGTTCACGCCGCGGGCGTCACCCTGCTGATCATGCTGGTCCCGCTGACCTTCGCCGTCTTCGGCGCGGCCCTGTTCCGCCGCGGTATCGGCTCCGGCAAGGCGGCCCTCTCCACCGCCCTCGCCCTGACCTTCGTCGTCCTCCGCTTCCTGCTTTAGCGCGTAAGCCGAGTCGTCAGTTCCAGTAGCGCGTAAGCCGGGCCGTCAGTTCCGGTAGTAGGAGTGCTCGGCGCTGCAGCGGGTGTACGAGCTGCAGATCTTGATCTTCACGATGTTGACGCCGCCGACCAGGTTGGGGTCCCCGACCGCCGTAGCGGGGAACTTCGTGGTCGTGTAGGAGGCCGACTTGACGACCATCCCGTCGATCGAATTCTCTCCGGCGAACACCCCGAAGTCGGCCATCGCGGTCCCCGAGACGCGGTTGATCACCTCGCCTGAGATGCTGGCCATCCTGTTGGTCCAGGTGATCGTTCCGTTGGTCTCCATCGTGCAGGACTGGTCGACACAGATGTGAAAGGTGTCGGGGGAATACTGCGTGCTGGCTGAGGCGGTCGTGAGGCCGCCGGCTGCTGCGATGGCCGCGGCGGCGGCCCCGGTTGCGAGCGCCCTGCGAACAGTGTGGTTCATGGTGGAATCCCGTCGTCGAACTCATCAGATCTGAACGTTGCGGCTCAAGTCTGTGGTTCAGCCGGGACAGGACTCCACCAAGTTGCAGCTAGTGGCAAACGCCGGCCGTCCGGTTGCTCGGTGTCGAGCGAACCGGGCGGCCGGCGTACCGGCGTGCTGGGTCAGGAGATGTTGATGCGGTCGGTCGGGGCCGGGATGTACGGGTCGTGGGCGGTCAGGTAGTTGGCGAAGGCGTCGATGTCGAGGCCGCCGAAGAACTTGTCCGTCGCCGTGGTGAAGGCTGGGAAGCCGTCACCGCCGTCGGACAGGAAGTTGTTCGTGACGATCCGGTACGTCGTGGCGTCGACCAGCGGCTGACCGGCGATCTTGATCGAGTCCGCGACCACCTTGGCGCCCGGCGTACCGGCCGGGTTGTAGGTGTAGGTGATGCCGGCGATCTGCAGCACCTTGTTCGAGGCCTGGTTGACGCCGGAGAACTGTTGCTCGAGCAGCGCCTTGATCTGCGTCCCGGTCATGTCCATCGAGACCAGGAAGTTGTTGAACGGCTGCACCGTGAACGCAGCGCCGAAGGTGACGGCACCGCCGTCCGAGACGAGATCGGCCCGGATCCCGCCCGGGTTCATGAAGGCCACCACGGGCGTCTTGCCATTGGTGACGGTCGACGGATCGGCCAGCTGCGCGTCGGCGATCAGGTTGCCCAGCGGAGACTCCTGAGAATCGTCCGGCGTCTTCGTGATCAGCGGGGTGGTGATGTGACCGATCACCTTGTTCTGGATCGGGGCGACCAGCGTCTGGTACGTCGTGATCAGCTTGGTCAGCTCCCGGTCCTTCGGCACGTCCTGGGTGACGATGTGGTTGTTCGCCATCGTGTTCAGCCGGTCCACGTCGTGGGTGGCGTTGTCGATGCTCAGCCGCACCTCGGTGACGATCTTGCCGAACGAGGACGCGCTGGTGACGAGCCGCGGCTTACCGGCCGGGTCGGGGAACGAGCAGTTGTACGACTGGTGGGTGTGACCGGACAGGATCGCGTCGATCGCCGGGTCGAGGTTCTTGGCGATGTCGACGATCGGGCCGGAGACGCCCGGGCAGCTGTTGTACGCCTTCGGATCGGCCGGCAGGCCACCCTCGTGCAGCAGCACCACGATCGCCTCGACGCCCTGCTGCTTCAGCTTCGGCACCAGCGCGTTCGCGGTCTCCACCTCGTCCTTGAAGCTCAGCCCCTGGACGCCCGACTTGGTGACGATGTTCGGGGTGTTCTCCAGCGTCATGCCGATGAAGGCGACCTTCTGGCCGTCCCGGAACTTCTTGATCGTGTACGGCGCGAACAGCGTCTTGTCGGTGTTCACGTAGAACACGTTCGCCGACAGGTACTTGAAGTCGGCGCCCTTGAACCTGTGGTCCGGGCACGAGTTCTGGTTGTTCTGCCCGTCGCCGTCGTCGATGCAACCGCCCTTCTGCATCCGCAGCAGTTCCTTGTAGCCCTCGTCGAACTCGTGGTTGCCGACCGAGGTGGCATCCAGGCCCATCTCGTTCATCGCCTCGATGGTCGGCTCGTCGTGGAACGCGGCCGACAGCAGCGGCGAGGCGCCGATCAGGTCACCCGCGGCGACCGTGGCGGTGTCCTGCCCCTGCGCCCTCGCCGACGCGCGCAGCAGCTCCAGCTGGGTCGCCAGGTACTCCGCGCCGCCGGCCGGGGTGCCGTTGACATTGCCACTGGAACTCGTCGGCGGGTTGACCGCCAGGTTGCCGTGGAAGTCGTTGATCGAGAGCAGCTGAATCTGGGTGTGCGTCGGCTTCGGTTTCGCCGGCGCAGCCTGGGTCACGGTTCCCCCCGTGGCCAGCCCGAGCACCACAGCGGCTCCTGCGGCCACCAGACCGATGGCCCGGGGTCCCCTCAGCCACTTCTTGTCTCGTCCTGTGAAGGCCATGTCTTCTCCGTCGTCGTTGCGATCACCGCTGGTGCGCGGTTCCGGGAAAATTACCTTGTCGGCGCGTGCCCGGGCTACGCCTCGACGATGAACTCAGCAGGACCTTTTACGGTATCCAGGTGACCCTCGAAGCCGTACCTTCCCCGTTGCCCCCGGCCACCGCCGCCGTCGTCACCGAACTCGCCCGCTCCGCTGCACACAGCGACGGCGTCAACCCGCTCTCCGAACACACGCTCCTCCACCTGGACGGCGAACACTCCGGAGACGTCCACGTCCTCGCGTACGCCGGGCAGCCCGGTGCGGGTGAGCTCGCGGGATACGGCGCGCTCGGGCCGGACGGATCGGCCGAACTCGTGGTCTCCCCGTCGTACCGGCGCCAGGGCTTCGGTACGGCGTTGCTCCGGATGCTCCTGGATCACGGCGGTTCCCGGCTCCGCGTCTGGGCCCACGGGCGCCTGCCCGGGTCGAACGAACTGGCCGCTCGGCTGGGGCTGGAGGTCGCTCGGGAGCTGTATTTTCTCCGGCGGCCGAGCGCTCCGCTTCCGGCGGCGACCTGGCCGGAAGGGATTTCGGTCCGAACCTTCGTACCGGGTCAGGACGATGCAGCCTGGCTTGCCGTGAACGCAGCGGCCTTCGCTCACCATCCGGAGCAGGGCGGCTGGGATCAGGCGGACCTGGCCGACCGGCTACAGCAACCGTGGTTCGACCCGGCAGGCTTCTTCCTCGCTGTGGACGACGCCTCGGGTGAACTGGCCGGTTTCCACTGGACGAAGGTGCCGACGGACGAGGGCGACGACCCCGCAGGTGAGGTCTACGTGGTGGGCGTCTCCCCCAACTACCAGGACACCGGCCTAGGCAAGGCCCTGACGCTAGAAGGCCTCCACCACCTCCAAGAGACCCGCGGGCTCTCGAACGTCGTCCTCTACGTGGACGGCACGAACACCGCAGCCCGCGCCCTCTACACAAAACTCGGCTTCACCACAGCTGCCCTGGACGTCCAGTTCGCGCCTGTGAACGGTGTCACACCGGATTCATCTGCTCACATCGCGTCATAACCGGCCCGCCCACCCGTCCCACCATCAACCAGGAGCCGTCCGAGCCTCTTACCCCCCAGCCGGGCGGCTCCTGGCCCCAACAGCCCGCTAGTTGGGGTTGAGGGCCTCTCGGACTCGGCTGGCGATGCGGAGTTGAGCGGCTCGGGTCTCGCCGCCCAGGGCGAGGATGCTGGCGAAGCCGTGGACCATGCCGGGTTCGCAGATGTGGGTGACCGGGACGCCTGCGGCTTCGAGAGCGGCGGCGTACTCGTTGCCCTCGTCGCGGAGGGGATCGAAGCCCGCCGTGACGATGTGGGCGGGAGCGAGGCCGGTCAGATCCTTGGCGAGCAGGGGCGAGACCAGCGGATCGGGGCGGACAGCCGGGTCGGGGGTGTAGTGCTCGCGGTACCAGAGGATGTCCTCCTCGGTCAGGAAGAAGCCCTCTCCGAACAGATCCCTGCTCGGCCGGCGACCGACGAGGTCGACCGCTGGGTAGAGCAGCAACTGGAGCGCAGGCGACGGCAGGCCGCGTACTACGCACTGCTGGGCGACCACTGCGGAAAGGTTGCCTCCGGCACTGTCTCCGCCGACGCCGACCAGCGACGGGTCCGCACCCAGGTCCTCGGCGTGCTCGACGGCCCAGCTGAAGGCGGCGATGGCGTCCTCGGCCGCGACCGGCGCCTCCGCCTCGGGAGCGAGCCGGTAGTCCACCGACAGCACCCGGATCCCCGCCTCCTCAGCCAGGTCACGGCAGTAGGCGTCGTGGCTGTCCAGATCGCCGACCACCCAGCCGCCGCCGTGGAAGAAGACGAGCAGCCCGCGTCCGGCGTACCGGGGTGCGTAGAGCCGCGCGCCGAGCTGGCCGTCGGCACCGCGGACGGTGAGTTCGGTCACGCGGTGTAGCTCCCGGGGGTGTCCGGCGACCAGTTTGGACATCGTCAGCAGGTTGGCCCGGGCGCTGGCGACCGATTTACGCGCCGAGGGCAACCAGTTGTCGAGCCGCATCAGCAGCTGCAGATCGGGGTCCAGGACGTTGCCGTCGATCTGGATCGGGGCGCCGGCCAGGCGGTGCCGGACCGCCTGGGGCAGGACGGTCACCGGCTTCAGCGCGCTGCCCTGCACCGTGCTCAGCGCGGATCGCAGCAGGGTGTCCACTCGTCGGTTCACAAGGAGTGACGCTAGCAACAACCACCGGCTCGCCGCCTAGGCAACCTGCTGTTCACCCAGGGATGGGATGCTGGACGACGTGGCAGGAGACTTGTTGGCGTCGCACAACCGGGAGTACGACGTCGAGCCCCCGTACGACATCGCGGCGGCCGGCGATCTTCCCCCCGACCGCTTCTCGGACCGGGAGCTGAGCTGGCTCGCGTTCAACCAGCGGGTGCTCGAACTGGCCGAGGACGAGCGCGTCCCGCTGCTCGAGCGGGCCAAGTTCCTGGCCATCTTCGCCAGCAACCTGGACGAGTTCTACATGGTCCGGATCGCCGGCCTGAAGCGCCGGATCGCGGCCGGCGTCGCGGTCCGGGCGGCCAGTGGGTTGCTGCCGCGCGAGGTGCTCGACCGCAGCCTGACCCGGAGCCGGGAGCTGATGGACCGGCAGGCCGAGACCTGGCGCAAGACCGTGCAGCCGGCGCTGACCGAGCAGGGCATCGAGATCCTCCGCTGGGACGAGCTGGACACCGCCGAGCGGGAGGGGATGACGAAGTTCTTCAAGGACCGGGTCTTCCCGGTGCTGACCCCGCTGGCCGTCGACCCGTCGCACCCGTTCCCCTACATCTCCGGCCTGTCGCTCAACCTGGCCGTCGTGGTCCGCAATCCCGATTCCGGTGGCGAGCACTTCGCCCGGGTCAAGGTCCCGCCGCTGCTGCCGCGGTTCGTCCGGGTCGCCGACGACCGGTTCGTGCCGCTCGAGGACGTCATCGCCACCCACCTCGGCCAGCTGTTCCCGGGGATGGAGGTGACCCAGGTGCACACCTTCCGGGTCACCCGGAACGAGGACCTCGAGGTCGAGGAGGACGACGCCGAGAACCTGCTCGCCGCGCTCGAGAAGGAGCTGCTGCGGCGCAAGTTCGGGCCACCGGTCCGGCTCGAGGTCGAGGAGTCGATCGAGCCGCAAGTCCTCAGCTTGCTGGTCTCCGAGCTCGGCGTCACCGAGGCCGAGGTGTTCAAGCTGCCCGGCCCGCTGGATCTGCGCGGGCTGTTCGCGATCGCGAACCTGGATCGCGCCGAGCTGAAGTACCCGGCGTTCATCCCGTCGACGCACCCGCACCTGGCCGAGGTGGAGACCTCCAACCCGGCCGACCTCTTCCACGCGCTCAAGCAGCGCGACGTCCTCGTGCACCATCCGTACGACTCGTTCTCGACAAGCGTGCAGCGGTTCATCGAGCAGGCCGCGGCCGACCCGCATGTGCTCGCGATCAAGCAGACGCTCTACCGGACGAGCGGTGACTCCCCGATCGTGGACGCGCTGATCGACGCCGCGGAGGCCGGCAAGCAGGTGCTGGTCCTGGTTGAGATCCAGGCGCGATTCGACGAGCAGGCGAACATCAAATGGGCCCGCCAGCTCGAGCACGCCGGCTGTCATGTCGTGTACGGCGTGATCGGGCTCAAGACGCACTGCAAGCTCTCGCTGGTGGTCCGCGAGGAACCGGACGGCCTGCGGCGCTACGCCCACATCGGCACCGGCAACTACCACCCGAAGACCGCGCGGCTCTACGAGGACCTCGGGTTGCTGACCAGCGACCGGGTGGTCACCGAGGACATCGCGCACCTGTTCAACCACCTGTCCGGCTTCGGCCGCAGCAGCGGCTACCGGCGGCTGCTGGTTGCACCACAGTCCGTACGCCGTGGGTTGCTCGAGCGGATCGAACGCGAGGTCCAGCACCACCTCGCCGGTCGCCCGGCCCGGGTCCGGATCAAGGTGAACAGCCTGGTCGACGAGGCCCTGTCGGACGCTCTGTACCGCGCGTCGCAAGCCGGCGTACCGGTCGACCTGTGGATCCGCGGCATCTGCACGATCCGGCCGGACGTCCCCGGTCTGTCCGAGAACATCCGGGTGCGCAGCATCCTCGGCCGGTTCCTCGAGCACAGCCGGGTCTTCTGGTTCGAGAACGGTGGCGAGCCGGAGGTGTGGATCGGCTCGGCCGACCTGATGCACCGCAACCTGGACCGCCGGGTCGAGGTGCTCGTCCAGCTGAAGGCAGCCGACCAGGTGACCGAGCTGGGTGACCTGTTCGATGTCGGCTTCGACGAGGCGACGGGCTCGTGGTGGTTGCAGCCCGACGACACCTGGCAGGCCCGGCTCACCGGCGAGGACGGCGAACCGTTGCGGGACCTGCAAGAAAGACTGATCGCGACGCGTGGGCGCCGCCGCCAGACGGATCCGACTACGTAGTGGCTCGAGCCGGAAGTTGTTCGAGCGATTGCGGTGGTCAGGTGCGTGCATCGCGGCGCTGGAGAAGCGTCCTCGATGCGGAGCATCGTGGATGATTCTCCAGCGCCGTGAGGTGCGTGCCTGGGCGCCGCAAGCGCCGAAGAACTTCCGGCTCGAGCCACTAAGGTTGGGGTTGTGAGTACGGCGACTGTGATCGCCGCGGGTGGTGTCGTCTGGCGCGAGCAGCGGGGCGAGCGCCAGGTCCTGCTGGTGCACCGCCCCCGGTACGACGACTGGTCCCTTCCCAAGGGGAAGCTGGTCCCGCACGAGCACGTGCTGGTCGCCGCCCGACGCGAGATCGAGGAGGAGACCGGGCAGCGGGTGATCCTCGGCCCGTCACTGGGGATCCAGCGGTACGACGTACGCAAGAACGGCACCCGGGTGCCGAAGATGGTGCACTACTGGTCTGCCGCGATCGACGGCCGGGCCCGGGAGTTCGAGCCGAACGACGAGGTCGACAAGCTCGACTGGCTCGGTGTCGAAGAGGCCCGGAGCAGGCTCAGTTATCCCCGTGACGTCGACATCCTCGACCTCCTGGCAGGTGCTGCAGAGGTCACCTCGTCGCTGGTGGTGGTCCGGCACGCGGAGGCGGTCAAGCGCAAGGACTGGGACGGCAAGGACACCAACCGGCCGTTGACTGGTGAAGGCCAGGAGACGGCTGAGCGGTTGGTCGGCGTACTGGCTGCTCTTGGTGTCGATCGGGTGTTCAGCAGCGACGCCGAGCGATGCACGGCCACGGTCGCGCCGTACGCGCAGTCGATCGGCAAGAAGATCCACCTGCATCCGGAGATCTCCGAGCGTGGGTACGAGGCCGATCCGGACGCACTCCGTGGGCTTGGTGACCAGGCGTGGCGGGCGGGCAAGGTCACAGCGATCTGCTCGCACCGGCCGGTGCTGCCCGCGCTGGCCCGGGAGCTCAGCCTGCCGGTCGGCAAGTACGCACCGGGCGCTTTCGTCGTCGCGCACACCCTCGCGAGCGGCCGGATCGTCCACGAGCGGTTCGGCGCGCCCTGAGCGGAGCAGCCGGCCACCACAGGTGACAACATGTTTACGTCAAGACACCGTGACGGGCGGGACGGTGGGCGGAGTGACCCGAGGAGCTGCGGGTATGTTCCTACCGAGGCTGCATTAGGGGCGCCCCACCGGGCGCCGGCTCACGGAGAGGTTCGGGCGCACCATGACGACGATGCGAGAACTCACCCTGATCGGGATCCGGATGGAATCGCCCAACCGGGCGCCGGTGATGATGCTGCGCGAGACCGAGGGCTACCGCTACCTGCCGATCTCGATCGGCTCGGTCGAGGCGACCGCGATCGCGTACGAGGAACAAGGCCTGCGCCCGTCCCGGCCGCTGACCCACGACCTGATGCGCGACCTGGTCGAAGCCTTCGGCGTGCACATCGAGGCGGTCGAGATCGTCGAACTCCGCGACGCCGTCTTCTACGCCGAACTCGTGCTCGGCAACGGCGCCCGCGTCTCCGCCCGGCCCAGCGACTCGGTCGCGCTCGCGGTCAGACTCGGTACGCCGATCCGCTGCACCGAACAGGTCCTGCTCGAGGCCGGCGTGGCCACTCCCGAGGAGGAACAGGCCGAGCTCGAACGCTTCCGCCAGTTCCTCGACGGCGTCGCCCCGGAGGACTTCTCCAGCTGATGGATCCGCTGCCGGACCGTGACCAACGACCGTTTCAGGTGACTGAGAGTCAGCACTCTTAACTCAGTTCACCTGATGGCCGCCTATCGGCATGCCAGCCGTCGCGAAAGCTAGCCGAACCGTTCACCACTCGTTCATCCGCGACCGGCCGCCCGGTCACTTGCCCTCCCTACCTTTTGTGGCAGATAAGAAGTCTGATCCCCGCAGAAGGGCAACATCCTCGTGTCCGTGAACCGCCTGCTCCGCGTCGGCACCGTCGCCGTGGCATCCCTCGGCGTCCTTGCTCTGAGCGCCTGTGGCAGTGACCCGGAGCCGTCCGGCTCCTCGAACCCGTCGAGCTCGAACTCGACCTCCACTCCAGGCGGCGACTGCCCGAAGGGCACCCTGAACGCCGAGGGTTCCACGGCGCAGAAGAACGCCATCGAAGAAGTCATTTCCAAGTACAACGAGAAGTGCGCCGACGTCACGGTGAACTACAACCCGACCGGTTCCGGTGCGGGGATCAAGCAGTTCAACGCCAGCCAGGTCGACTTCGCCGGTTCGGACTCCGCGCTGAAGACCGAGGCCGCCGACGGTGGCGAGACCGAGGCGGCCGCCGCGGCCAAGCGCTGCCAGGGCAGCCCGGCGCTGAACCTGCCGATGGTGATCGGCCCGATCACGATCGCCTACAACGTCGACGGCCTGGACAAGTTCGTCCTCGACGGCCCGACCGCCGCCAAGATCTTCCAGGGCACCATCAAGACCTGGAACGACCCGGCGATCGCCAAGCTGAACCCGGGCGCCAAGCTCCCGTCGGCCAACATCTCGGTCTTCTTCCGCTCGGACGAGTCCGGCACCACCGAGAACTTCGCCAAGTACCTGTCGGCCGCCGGTGCGGGCGCCTGGACCGGCAAGCCGGCCAAGAAGTGGACCGGCACGGGTGCCGGTAAGGAGAAGTCGGCCGGTGTGGCCGAGGGTGTCAAGAGCACCAAGAACTCGATCACCTACGTCGAGTGGTCCTACGCGATCGACAACAAGCTCGGCATCGCGCAGATCGACACCGGCGCCGGACCGGTCGAGCTGACCGCCGACTCCGCCGGCAAGGCGCTGGCCGCCGCGAAGCCGGCCGGTTCGGGCAGCGACCTGGCCCTGAAGCTGGACTACGCGACCAAGGCCCCGGGTGCCTACCCGATCATCCTGGTCACCTACGAGGTTGCCTGCAGCAAGGGTCTGACCGCCGAGAAGACCGCACTGGTGAAGAGCTTCCTGAGCTACTTCGTCGGCCCCGACGGCCAGGGCGCACTGACCGAGCTGCACTACGCGCCGCTCCCGGCCGACCTGCAGACCAAGGTCGCCGCAGCCGTCCAGTCGATCAGCTGAACTGAAGATCGCAGTACGTCGTGAGGCGAGCCTCGGCCGGTATCCGCGGCCGGGGCTCTGCCTCGTAAGCCATCGACTCAGGCGCTTGGAGCAGCACCCATGAGTAGTACAGACGGCACGGCACCGCCCGACCGGCCGACCGATCGACCGCCCGGCAAGAAGCTGGACCTGGGCCCGGTCGGACATCTCGGCGACCGGCTGTTCGCCGGGCTCGCCCGCGGTTCCGGCGGACTCGTGGTCCTGATCGTGGCCTTCGTCGGCATCTTCCTGCTGGCGTTGGCGATCCCGGCGCTGGCCGACGACCACAGCAGCTTCCTGTTCTCCCGGATCTGGGAGCCGGGCGGTGTGGTGCCGAAGTTCGGTATCGCGGCGCTCTTCTACACCACCTTGATCAGCTCGGTCATCGCGATGATCATCGCGGTCCCGATCGCGGTCGGGGTGGCGTTGTTCACCACGTACTACGCGCCGAAGCGGCTGGCCGCCCCGGTCGCGCACGCGGTCGACCTGCTGGCCGCGGTCCCCTCGATCATCTACGGCCTGTGGGGCATCTTGTTCTTCGCCCCGATCCTGCGCCCGGTGATCGACGGCCTGGCCGACGCGCTCGGCTGGATACCGCTCTTCAAGAAGCCCGACAGCGCCGACCTCGGCGTCGTGTTCACCGCCTCGGTAGTGCTGGCGATCATGATCCTGCCGGTGGTCACCGCGATCAGCCGGGAGATCTTCGCGCAGACCCCGGTCACGCACCGCGAAGGTGCGCTGGCGCTCGGCGCCACCCGCTGGGAGATGATCCGGATGGCGGTGCTGCCGTACGGGCGCTCCGGGGTGGTCAGCGCCTCGATGCTCGGCCTCGGCCGGGCGCTCGGCGAGACGATCGCCGTGCTGATCATCTTGTCGGTGCCGAACGGCAACGACCCGTGGGACCCGTCGATCTTCGCCGGCGGCGAGACGTTCGCCTCGAAGATCGCCAACAACGCCGCCGAGTTCGACTCGCCGGAGAAGACCGGCGCGTTCATCGCGGCCGGTCTGGTGCTGTTCGTGGTGACCTTCCTGGTCAACTCGGCCGCGCGGATCATCGTCGCCCGCAGCGGACCGGGCGGCACCAAACGCGCCCGCAAGGTCCGCCGGGTCGGCGACGAGACCACCGAAGGAGCGACCCTGTGACCACCACGCTCGCGGCCAACCGGCCGGCGTACGACGGTAAAGCGCTCGACCTGACCGGTAAGTCCGGTGCCCGGGCCTTCAAGAACACCTTGGCCACCGTGCTGATCATCCTGTGCTTCCTGGTCGCCCTGGTTCCGCTGCTGTGGATCCTGTGGACCGTGGTGAGCAAGGGCTATCACCTGCTGCTGGACGCCGGCTGGTGGTCGGAGTCCCAGCGCGGCGTGACCGTACGCCGGGTCGGTGGCGGCGCCTACCACGCGATCATGGGCACGCTGATCATGTCGCTGATGGCCGCGGTCATCGCCGTACCGATCGCCGTTCTCGGCGCGGTCTACCTGGTCGAGTACGGCAAGGGCACCAAGGCCGCCAAGGTGGTCAGCTTCATGATCGACATCCTCACCGGTGTCCCGTCGATCGTCGCGGCGCTGTTCGTCTACGCGGTCTGGATCACCATCCTCGGCTTCAACCGGGTCGGGTTCGCGGTCTCGCTGGCACTCGTGCTGCTGATGCTGCCGGTGGTGCTGCGGTCCACCGAGGAGATGCTGAAACTCGTCCCGGACGAGCTCCGCGAAGCGTCGTACGCGCTCGGCGTACCGAAGTGGAAGACGATCCTCAAGGTCGTCGTGCCGACCGCCTTCGGCGGCATCATCACCGGCGTGATGCTCGGCCTGGCCCGGGTGATGGGTGAGACCGCGCCGCTGCTGATCCTGGTCGGGTACTCCAAGAGCATCAACAACAACCCGTTCGACGGCTTCATGGGCGCCCTGCCCACGATGATCAACCAGGACCGGACCGAGCTGGCCCTGCAGCCGGCCGCGGACCGGGTCTGGGCGGCGGCGCTCACGCTGATCCTGCTGGTCCTCCTGCTCAACATCCTGGCCCGCACCATCGCGCGGTTCAGCACCATCAAGTCCAAATAGTCGAGAGGTTCTGAGTCGCTATGGCGAAACGCATCGAGGTCAGCGGCCTCAACGTCTACTACGGGGACTTCAAGGCCGTCGAAGACGTGTCCATGACGATCGAGCCCCGGTCGGTCACCGCCTTCATCGGCCCGTCGGGCTGCGGCAAGTCCACCTACCTGCGCACGCTGAACCGGATGCACGAAGTCATCCCGGGGGCCCGGGTGGAGGGCAAGGTCGTGCTCGACGAGCAGGACCTGTACGCGCCGGGCATCGACCCGGTCGCCGTCCGCCGGGTGGTCGGCATGGTGTTCCAGCGCCCGAACCCGTTCCCGACCATGTCGATCTTCGACAACGTCGCGTCCGGGCTGAGGCTGAACGGCGTCAAGGACCGGAAGAAACTCACCGAGGTGGTCGAGGCGTCGCTGAAGGGCGCCAACCTCTGGAACGAGGTGAAGGACCGGCTCGACAAGCCCGGCGCCGGCCTGTCCGGTGGTCAGCAGCAGCGGCTGTGCATCGCCCGGGCGATCGCGGTCGAGCCCGAGGTGATCTTGATGGACGAGCCCTGCTCGGCCCTCGACCCGATCTCCACGCTGGCGATCGAGGACCTGATCGAGAAGCTGAAGGACCGGTTCACCGTCGTCATTGTGACCCACAACATGCAGCAGGCGGCCCGGGTCTCCGACCAGACCGCCTTCTTCAACCTGGCCGCGACCGGCAAGCCCGGCCGGCTGATCGAGATGGGACCGACGAAGCAGATCTTCTCCAACCCCAACGAGAAGGCCACCGAGGACTACATCACCGGCCGCTTCGGCTGATTCCGGAACTGCGAAGTCCGGGCAACCTTCGGGTTGCCCGGACTTTTTCGCGTTGCCTGGTAGGGATTTCAGACGCAGAGGGTCCGGGCGAAGTTGACCCGGGCAAGGACATCGGCGACCTGGCTCGGCGAGCCGACCGGCACGTGGGTGTTGTGCGTCCGCGGGCCGTTCTGCACGGTCACCTGGACGAAGCCGGTGGTCTTGCGCTCCTTGATCAGCAGGAAAAGCAGGCCGAGCAGGCAGGCCAGCGCGAAGATGATCGCCAGCACGATCGCGTAGCCGGGGATCTTCTCCTCGGTCCTGGACATGTCCATCGCGGACCAGTTCGCCCCGGTGGTGGCCATCACCCCGGCCGGCGTGACGATCCGGTGCTGCTCGACGGAGATGTCTCCGACAGTGACGAGCACCGCACCGGCAGGCAGCGCCTGCTGGGGCTGGGATTGCGGCTGATAGTGGATCGGTTGCTGGTAGTGCACCGGCTGCTCGTACTGCGGGACTGCGGGCACCTGGTGCGGTGGAACGGCCGGTGGCTGGCCCTGCGGGGGCTCAGGATTGGCCGGAACATCGGAAGTTGGCGGCTCTGTCACCCTCGACACCTTAGTGTTGGCACAGCCCGGCGCGTAACACGTGACCCCAGGGCTGTGGATAAGTAACCTCATTGATTCCTCGACGTTCTGAGAAGGGACCGTGGTGAGCACTCCGACGCCCCCCGGCGACGACCCGACCAACCCCAACCAGCCCCAGGACACTCCGGGCGAGCCGGGGCAGTACGGGCAGCCTGGCCAATACGGTCAGCAGCCGCCGCAGTACGGGCAGCAGGACCCGTACGGTCAGCAGCCGCCGCAGGCGCCGCAGTACGGGCAGCAGCCGCCGCAGTACGGCCAGCAGGAC
Organism: Kribbella sp. NPDC006257; assembly: GCF_040613535.1. Taxonomy (NCBI): domain Bacteria; kingdom Bacillati; phylum Actinomycetota; class Actinomycetes; order Propionibacteriales; family Kribbellaceae; genus Kribbella; species Kribbella sp. NPDC006257. The sequence continues at coordinate 189,162 of NZ_JBEXSJ010000009.1, read as the reverse complement.
CCGTACGGGCAGCAGCAGCCCGGCTATGGCCAGCAGCCGGGGCAGTACGGCCAGCAGCCCGGCGCCTACCCCGGTCAGCCGGGCGCGTACCCGGGTCAGCCCGCTGGTTACGGCTACGGCGCTCCAGGTGCGCAGCAGAGCAACACCCCGCAGGTGCTGGCGATCATCGGCATCGTCTGCTGGTTCTGCTGCGCCCCCATCTCGATCGGCCTCGGTCTCTTTGCTCAGAGCAAGTACCGTGAGCAAGGCCAGTCCGACACTCTGGCGAAGGTCGCCTGGATCGGCGGCATCGTCTCCTTCATCCTTTGGATCGGCTGGGTCATCCTCAACTACGCCGCCAGCAACTGACAGGCTGAGGCATCGTCGTGGCAGCAGAGACCCGACCGCTCCTGAGCGGTTGTGCCTTAGTTGAGGTTGCGGGCCACGCCGTAGACCACGAGCAGCACGGCCAGGGCCTTGATGGCCAGATTCAGCACCCGCGGGTCGATGGCGATCCGCGGCAGCCTGACCAGCCTGGCCCGCTCGAGTCCCCAGGTCAGCAGTTGGTAGCCGACGGCAACGCCGATCAGCGGTCCGAGCACCAGGACGACGGGGTTGAAGTGCCAGGCGGCGTCCAGATCGCCACGCAGCAGGGCCGCCGCCATCCGGGTCGCCCCGCAGAACGGGCAGTTCAGCCCGGTGGTCGCGTGCAGCAGGCAGGGGATCCCGAGGTGCCGCGAGCCGGAGAGCTGGTAGATCGCGGCCAGGCCGAACCCACCGACTCCGACCGCCGCCATACCGAGCACGTTCTTGCCCACCGGCTCGACCGGACCACTCGGACGGAGTACGACGGGCTGCTGCGTCATAGTCACGCCTCCAAAGGTAACTCCTGAACTCGTGGGATCCAGCAGCGCATTTCGCCCGTCTGAGCGCTAGTCTCCGAACTCAGCATTCTCAGCCCCTCAAACCATGTCAGTAGAAGGGATCGTCGTGAGCACTCCGACGCCGCCGCCGGGCTATGGCCCCCAGGACCCCAACCAGCCAGGTCACTACGGCCAGCAGCCGGGGCAGTACGGCGAGCCTGGGCAGTACGGCGTACCGCAGCAGCCTGGGCAGTACGGACAGGATCCGTACGGCCAGCAGCAGCCGGGTTATGGGCAGCCGCCCGCGCCGCAGTACGGACAGCCTGGGTATGGACAGCCGCCTGCTGCGCAGTACGGGCAGCCCGGTTATCCCCAGCAGTACGGGCAGCCTGGCTACGGTGCGCCGATGGGTGCGCTGGCCGAGTGGCCGGTCCGGGTCGGTGGATCGCTGATCGACTCGGCGATCGTGCTGGTGCCGTATCTCCTCGGTCTTGTTCTCGGCCGGGCCCTCAGCAACTTCTTCCTGCTGTTGTTCGTGCTCGTCGCCCTCGGGCTGGCGATCTGGAACGTCGTGATCAGGCAGGGCGCGACCGGGCAGACGATCGGCAAGACCGTGGTCAAGATCAAGCTCGTCGACGCCGCCACCGGTCAGCCGGTCGGTGCCGGCAAGGCGTTCCTGCGCCAGGTCACCCACGTCGTCGACGGTGCCGCCTGCTACGTGGGCTACCTGTGGCCCCTGTGGGACGAGAAGAAGCAGACCTTCGCCGACAAGATCAACAACACCTACGTCGTAAGGCTTTGATCCCATGACCACCCCTCCTTACGGTCCTCAGGACCAGCCGCAGAACCCTGGCCAGTACGGCCAGCAGCCGGGGCAGTACGGCGTACCGCAGCAGCCTGGACAGTACGGGCAGCCTGGGCAGCCGCAGTACGGGCAGCCTGGGCAACCGCCGTACGGGCATCCGCAGCAGTACGCGCAGCAGGGTTACGCCGGCCAGCCCGGGTTCGGCTACGGAAGTGGCGCTCAGCTGGCTAGCTGGGGCGCTCGTGTCGGCGCTGCATTGCTGGACAGCCTGATCAGCGGCATCCCGATCGCCATCGGCTACGCGGTCTTCATCATCGACATCGCCGCCCAGTCCAACAGCTACTCCGACGGCAGCTACTCGAATGACGGACCGCACGCATACTCCGTCATCCTGCTGATCGTCGGGTTTCTGGCCAGCCTCGGTCTGGGGATCTGGAACCGGGTGTTCCGGCAGGGCAACACCGGGCAGAGCGTGGGCAAGAGCGCGCTGCACATCAAGCTGGTCGACACCCAGTCGTACCAGCCGATCGGGCCCGGCAAGTCTTTCCTGCGGGACTTCCTGAGCGGCATCTTCAACAACGCTTGCTTCCTGAACGTGCTGTGGCCGCTCTGGGACGACCAGAACCAGACCTGGCACGACAAGGTCATGTCGACCTACGTCATCAAGGTCTAGTCATCGTCCTGTCATCTGTTGCTGGACAGAGTGGTCCTCCCGGACTGTGGAGGACCACTCATGACACAACCGCCGTACCAACCGCACCCGCAAGCCCCGTACTACCCGCCACCGCCCCCGCACTACGCGGAAATGCAGTACTACCAACAAGGTCCGCACAGCAGCCCGCCCGAATTGGTGCCGGCCGACTGGTCCGCGCGGGCTACGGCGTCCCTGCTGGACAGCGCGTTCTTCGTCGTCGTCCTGATCTTCTGCTCCGTCGTCCGGGCGATGCTCGACCCGTCGGACGGAGACGCCTCGATCATCGCCATGGCCGCAGTCGTCCTGTTGGCCCTCGTGTGGAACCGCGTCTACTTGCAGTGCACAAGCGGCCAGTCGGTCGGCAAGCGAGTACTGCGGATCCAACTGCTTTCTGAAGAGACCCTCTTGCCACCCGGCGTCGCCAGGACGCTTGGACGCGAACTGCTCGGTTTTGTGCTGAGCAGGATCCCGCTGCTCGGCCTGGTGTGGGGGCTGTCGCCGCTGTTCGACGACAGGAGGCGCGCCTGGCACGACGCCGCTCTGTCCACCATCGTGGTGAAGCGGCCGAAGTACTAGCGCGACAGCACGAGGCCGGCGCAGGCGACGGACCAGAGGACGCTGGTGAAGGTGCCGATGATGAACCGCTCGGCCACGGCTTGCGGCGTCACCGACGCCGGCTGGTCCGGACTCCGCAGTTCGGGGTACCGGGCCAGTCCCTTGATGGCCAGCACGATCGCCAGGCCTTCCGGAAAGCCGGCCACTATCGACGCGTAGATGGCGCCACGCTCGAGCGCACCGATCAGCGCGCCGCCACGCAGTACCTCACCGGCCTTCTGGGTCGACTGGGCTCTCGTGTTGCCTCGGTCGACCAGCGCCAGCACAGAGGTCGTCAGCGGCCCGCCACCGGTGACAGCCAGGCCGCCGGCCAACAGGAGCAGCACGTTCCACCAGCCCTCCCGCCAGCCCGTCACACCGTCGCCGGCCAGCAGGATGATGCCGACCGCCGTGAGGCAGGCCAGCATCAACGCACTGATCACGATCTCGAGAGTGGAACCGGCCTTGAGCACCCAGGCCAGGACAGCGAACACGAAGCCGATCGCTGCCAGGGACAGCACGACTGCCGTCATGCAGCGGCACCACGGTCGAGCAATTCCGCCGCGAGCACCCGGCCGCGCTGCTCCTCGACGACGCCGGCCGCCTGGGCCCGCTGGGTCACCGCGGACTGGCTGATCCCCAGCTTCACGCCGATCTCGCGACGACTGAGGCCCTCGGCGAGCAGGTCGGCCACCGCCCAGCCACGCTCGCTGCGACGCCGCAGTACGGAAGCCATCAGCCAGAGCACGCTCTCCACCTGCTCCGCGTGGTGGGCGTCGGTGCCGACCACGTTGATGTGATGGGGACTCGCCTTGGCCCGGTTGACCGCCTCGCGCGCGTTGACGAACGCGGCACCACTGCCTGCCCTCGTACTGCGCGGCAGCGGGGAGTCCACGTCGCCGATGCCGAGCCCGATGTACCACCGGTCGGCCCGGATCAGGTGGACGATCACGTCGATGGTCGCGCGGGCCTCGGCCAGCACGCCTTGCACTTCGTCGCCTGCCGTCCGCTCGAACTTCCGCAGCAGCCCGATCCGCCGGGGCCGCCGGTTGAGCGTGTTCAGCAGGTCGGGAACCACATCCGATGTCGTTCGGCTGGCTCGCTGATCTACCGTGAGAACGAAGACCACCGCCCTGCACCTCCTTCCCAGCGCATGATTAAGGCTACAGTCTTATTCACGTAGAGTGAAGGAAATAACCTGAATCGGTTCACCCGATCACTCCGTGTGATCGCCCCGCGGACCCACCGATTCCCCTATTTTCCGCTGAAACAGCCCCGTTCCGCGCCCCGACTCACGGCCCACCTTCACTCCGAGTCAGGACATTTCGAGCCCGTTTCCCCTCCGGACCAACAATTCTAGAAAACAAACGACTGACAGTTCAGACTGTTAGTTCCGCACCAGGCATATACGCTCCTGCCCGTTGCCGTACCCCGCGGCCGAGGGGGATTTCGGCCGCGGGGCTCGGCGGGCCGGCTAGTCGATGACGGGGAGGTAGACCTTGGAGTCGTTGGACTTGAAGGTTTCTGACATTTCGGCGAAGCCCGCCTCGATGGCCTCGGTGGAGGTGAGGCCCTTTTCCTCGGCGTACTTGCGGATGTCGGCGGTGATCCGCATCGAGCAGAACTTCGGTCCGCACATCGAGCAGAAGTGGGCCGTCTTCGCGGGCTCGGCCGGCAGCGTCTCGTCGTGGTACGAGCGGGCCGTGTCAGGATCCAGCGAGAGGTTGAACTGGTCCTCCCAGCGGAACTCGAACCTCGCCCGCGACAACGCGTCGTCCCAGTCCTGGGCGCCCGGATGCCCCTTCGCCAGATCGGCCGCGTGGGCAGCGATCTTGTAGGTGATCACGCCCGTCTTCACGTCGTCGCGATCGGGCAGCCCGAGGTGCTCCTTGGGCGTCACGTAACAGAGCATCGCCGTACCGAGCCAGCCGATCTGGGCCGCGCCGATCGCACTGGTGATGTGGTCGTACGCCGGTGCGACATCAGTTGCCAACGGCCCCAATGTGTAGAACGGCGCCTCACCGCAGAGCTCCTCCTCCAGCCGGACGTTCTCCGCGATCTTGTTCATCGGCACGTGTCCCGGACCTTCGATCATCACCTGGACGTCGTGCTCCCAGGCGATCTTGGTCAGCTCGCCGAGAGTCCGCAGCTCGGCGAACTGGGCCGCGTCGTTGGCGTCCGCGATGCACCCCGGACGCAGGCCGTCGCCGAGCGAGAACGTCACGTCGTACCCGCGGAGGATCTCGCAGAGTTCGGCGAAATGCGTGTACAGGAAGGATTCCTGGTGATGTGCGAGGCACCACGCCGCCATGATCGACCCGCCGCGCGAGACGATCCCGGTGATCCGCTGGGCAGTCAGCGGGACATACCTGAGCAGTACGCCGGCATGCACCGTCAGGTAGTCGACGCCCTGCTCGCACTGCTCGATCACGGTGTCGCGATAGACCTCCCAGGACAGCTCGGTCGGGTCGCCCTTCACCTTCTCCAACGCCTGGTAGAGCGGCACGGTCCCGATCGGCACCGGCGAGTTTCGCAGGATCCACTCGCGGGTCTCGTGGATGTTCTTGCCGGTGGACAGATCCATCACGGTGTCGGCGCCCCAGCGCGTCGCCCAGACGAGCTTCTCCACCTCGTCCTCGATCGACGAGGACACCGCCGAGTTGCCGATGTTCGCGTTCACCTTCACCAGGAACTTCTTCCCGATGATCATCGGCTCGGACTCCGGATGCCGGCGGTTCGCCGGGATCACCGCGCGCCCGCGGGCCACCTCATCGCGGACGAAAGAAGGCTCAACCCCTTCCCGTACGGCGATGTAGCGCATCTCCTCGGTGATGGTGCCGGCTCGCGCGTACGCCAGCTGCGTCAGCGGCTCCCGCCCGGCGATCCACTCACGCCGCAGCGCGGGCAGCCCGGCCTGGACGTCGATGCGGGCCTCCCTGTCGGTGTACGGCCCGGACGTGTCGTACAGGTCGAAGTGCTCCCCGTTGGTGAGGTGCACCCGCCTGGCCGGTACGCCGAGTTCCCCGCGATGGATCTTGCTGGACCCCGAGATGGGCCCGGTGGTGACGGTCGGACGAACGGAATGGTCGATCGAGGTCACGATTGTGCTCCCTACGCCGGAATTACCCGGACAGGTTCGGCGGTCGGCGGCGCCGGTTCGCCTCGCCTGCCCGGTGATCCCGGCGCAGCGGTGCGCAGTCCAGCCGCCCTCTCAGCCCGCTACAGCGCGAGCTCCCGCGATATCAATTTGTCCCCGCAACCCTACCCACCAACTGCCTACTGCGTACTGGATCCGTGTGGCGTATCACTGGCAGGCTGGCAGGGCGAGACGGCAGGCACACCACCCTGCTGGCGTACTACGACGTCGCGGGGCAGGTGGTGGAGGCGGAGGTCAGCGATGTCTGCGAGATCCTGGCGAAACGCCGGCCTTCGCCGACAACCAAGAACTGGCCGACCGCCATACCCCTCGCTTCAACACCTTCCTGGCGAGGATCCGCGACCACGTCGCCCCGTACGGCGGCAGCGTTGAACTCGAACCAACCCAAGAGCCGACGGCCTACGACTTCCAGATCGACGCCGAGGGGATCCGGCTGGATGCGCTCCTCGACCCCTCCGGTGCCTAGCGGAACTGACCGGGATCACACTCTGCGGCGGTGTGGCGAGTTGCTGGAACCGGTAGCGTCTTGGCATGCGCGACATCCTGTATCCGCCGGTGATCGGCTTCGCCAAGACCGCCTTCAAGGTGCTCGATCTGAAGTTCCGGATGACCGGCACCGAGAACGTGCCGCGGACCGGCGGCGCGGTGCTCGCGCTGAACCACATCAGCTACGTGGACTTCGTGATCGGCGGGTTCGGCGCGCAGCCGAGCAAGCGGCTGGTCCGGTTCATGGCGAAAGAGGCGCTGTTCCGGAACAAGGTCTCCGGCCCGCTCATGCGGGGTATGCACCACATCCCGGTCGACCGCGAAGCCGGCTCGGCGTCGTACCGGGAGGCCCTGCGGTACCTGGGCGAGGGTGAGATCGTCGGCGTCTTCCCGGAGGCGACGATCAGCCGGTCGTTCGAGCTCAAGGAGTTCAAGTCCGGGACCGTGCGGATGGCCGCGGCGGCCGGCGTACCGATCATCCCGATGGTCCTGTGGGGCACCCAGCGGATGCTCACCAAGGACCATCCGCGGGACTTCTCCCGGCACCAGCGGGTCTCGATCACGGTCGGCGAGCCGATGACCGTGACGCGGGCGGACGACGCGACCGCGGCGACCGAGCAGCTGCACAAGACGATGGCGGGGCTGCTCGAGCGGACGATCCGCGAGTACCACGAGCAGCCGGCCGGCGCCTGGTGGCTGCCCGCGGCGTACGGCGGCGGCGCCCCGACCCCCGAGGAGGCCGACCGGCTGGACGCCGAGGAACTCCGCCTCCGCGCCGAACGCCGCAAGAAGTAGCGCGCCGGCTCGTCCTTCCGCCAAGAGATAAGCCTGTACTACGTGACGCGACACCCCCGTCGCGCTTGGCAACCGATCTCCCGGTGGATCGAAAACTTTCCCGGCGACGTCTTGACCCTGCGGCAACCCCAGGAGTACGAAAGCCTTTTGTTGTCGAAGCAGGAATCTGGGGGGTCCCTCTCGACGCAGGCCGGTCGCCCATGCGCCCGGCCGGCCGTCACGGGCGGGGGAAGGTTTTGTTCGAATTTGACGAAGAGTTGCACCTCTTCGAGCCGGGAACGCTGACGATCCCACCGGATATCGAAGAAGAGATCCCGGACGTCGGCGGGTTCTTCATCGCCTGGGCGACCCAGGACCTGCGCTCGGACCAGGCGCGCGAACTCGAAGCGGCCGTGAACGGGCGCCGTTGCTCCAACGGCTGGTTCCCACTGGAAAGCCTGGACAACATCGGCCGCCGCGGCTTCTGGCGGGGTCCGCTGACCTACCTGGCCCAGATCACCGCCCAGGACCCCGTCCTGGTCCAGAACTGGGCCTCCAACGGCCTCCACGGCGACGACAAGAGCCGAATCAACGCGACCGTGAACCACCTGCTCTTCCAGCAGGGCCACGCGGCAGCAGCCACCTGGGCGATGGCCGTACGCCCCCAGGCCCTCCTCAATCCCACCCTCCTGGGTGAGTCCCTCTACCGCAGCTGGGAAGAGGGCGTCAGCAACCTCCGCACCAAAGACATCGCCAAAGCCGTCCGCCGCTGGAACCGCTAGCAGATCAGCAGAAGTAACAGTGCTTATATAAGTGCTGTTATGGTGGCGGTATGGACGATCCCACCGAGCAGAGTCAGTGGCGGCCGTTGCATGACTTGCTGGCGCGGATGGATGCCGAGATCGGGCAGATCTACAGCGACCGGCAGATCAAGGGCCTGAAGCCGACCTACGTGCGTGAGCTGCTGCAGTTGCACCTGCACGGGCCGATGACCATCACCGAGCTGGCCGAGGCGATCGGCCGGACGCATTCGGCCCTCAGTCAGAAGGTGGCCGCGATGCGCAGCGCCGGGCTGGTCCGGACCGTGCCGGGTGCCGACGCGCGGAGCAAGCGGGTCACGCTGACCGCCAAGTCCAAGAAGCTCGTCGAGTTGCTCGCCGCCGAGTGGCGGGCGACCGAGGCCGCGATCACCGAGCTCGAGGCCGAGTTGCCGTACCCGATGACCCAGGTGGTGCGCGACGTCGAGGCCGCTCTGCAACGGAAGAGCTTCCATCAGCGCATCACCGAGCACCTCGAAGGCGGCGCGGAATGAGGCGCGCGTTCATCGACCTCGGGCCGTTGCGCGTACCGGCGTACCGGCGGCTGTGGATCGGGCAGGTGCTGTCCGGCTTCGGCGGGCAGCTGACGTTCGTCGCGGTGATGTTCCAGGTCTGGGACCAGACCTCGAGCCCGGCCTGGACCGGCGCGGTCGGACTGGCGCAGGCGTTGCCGTTGATCCTGCTCGGGCTGTTCGCCGGCACCCTCGTGGACCGGCTCGACCGGCGGAAGATCTACCTCGTCACCACCTGCGGACAGTTGCTCACCGCAACCGTGATGGCGAGCCAACTGGTGATCGGCCGGGTCCCGGTGGGGGTGCTGCTGGGCCTCGTCGCCGTCCAGGCGTCGTTCGGTGCGACCGCGGGCCCGGTGGCGCGGACGGTCCTGCCGCAGCTGCTGAGCCGCCACCAATTGGCGGCGGGGATCGCGCTGAACCGGATCGGGTTCCAGGGGGCGATGCTGATCGGCCCGGCCCTCGGCGGTCTGATCATCGGCGCCTGGGGTGTCGGCGTGTGCTACCTGATCGACGCGCTGAGTTTCCTCGCCGCCCTGTACGGCGTACTCGGTCTGCCGCGGATGCGGATCGAGTCAACCGCCAAACCGGGGCTCCACGGGGTCTGGGAAGGGTTGACCTTCGTGGTGTCGACGCCGGTGATCCGTGGCGCACTGGTGACAGACCTGGCGGCGACCGTGTTGTCGATGCCGATCAGCCTGTTTCCGGTGATCAACGCGGAGCGGTTCGGCAACAACCCGCGGACGCTGGGATTGTTCCTGACCGCGATCGCCGTCGGCGGGGTGGCCGCATCGCTGTTCTCCGGATCGTTCACCCGGTTGCCGCGGCACGGTGTGGTCATGTTGTGCGGCTCGGCCGGCTGGGGTTGTGCGTTGCTGTTGTTCGCGTTCTCGCCGGTGCCTTGGCTGGCGCTGGTCTGTCTCGCGGTCGCCGGCGCCGCGGACACCATCGCCGTGGTCTCCCGGAGCACGATCGTCCAGCTGCACACGCCGGCCGAGCTACTCGGCCGGGTCAGCGCCGCCGAGCAGATCGTCGGCCAGGCCGGCCCCGACCTCGGCAACCTCCGCGGCGGCGTGGTCGCACAACTCACCTCACCCGTGGCGTCCCTCGCCTCCGGCGCGATCCTCTGCATCGCAGCAGTAGCCGCCGTCGCCGCAAGCACCCCCGGCCTCCGAACTCCTGCCACCCTGATCGACAGCAAATAACACCCCTGATTGGCGACGTTTCAGGCCGGCAGGGTGAGGGTCCAGGAGGAGACGACGCTGTCGACGACGATCAATCCAGGGCCCGGTATCTCGATCTTGCCGCGGAAGGGGGCGTTGGCGAAGGTCAGGCCCGTGTAGTTGTCGCCGACGAACTTGTAGTGCTTCAAGTACGCATAGGACTTCGCTACTGCGAGGTGGGCTGTGGTCCGGCGTCCGGTGTAGCGGAAGACAGCGGTGTGACCGCCGGTGACTGAGCCGTGCAGTTCGGGAAGGCTGCTGGCAGGCCGGTAGCCGAGCTGCCACCTGGCGAATCCGGGCGACCTGATCGAGGGAACGATCTGGACGTGGGTGTACTTGCGCGGTACGACGCAACGGATCCGCTTCCGGCTGAACATTCCCAGGGCCAGTTCCTCGCCGCCCTCCTGATGGTCAGGCGTGTCGATGAGCCCGAACACCTTCAGGTTGCCGAGCGGGCAGTGCAGCTCCAGCACAGTCGGGTCGCCCTCGGGCGCGTGCATCACCGGCACGGTCCCCTTGAACCAGCCACGAAACGGCAACTCGATCTCGTCCACCCGGGAAGTATGTTGCACGAAACGGTCACCCCCGGGCCCAGCAGACTGGGGGTCGGGGGTCAGTGCAATTGGGGGATGATCAGGTAGAGGCCGTAGAGGATGGCGGCTGCGCAGGCGGCGAAGCACAGAGTGGCGACTGCTGTGTCGACAGGGGCGTTGCCCTTCTTCGCCTCTACAGCAACTGCTCGTCGGGACCACGCCGTGACGCCGATCGAGAACAGGACGACGAGGCCGACTCCGAAGAGAAGGCTGGCGAGGGCTACCTGGCCGAGGGCGCTCCAGTCGATGTGCATCTGCGTCTCCTCAGGCGGCCGTGGTGACCGGGGTCGGCGTACCGGGGTATTCGTTGACGTTGTCGGACGTGACCGGCTTCCGCCGTGACGCCGCGTAGATGAAGAGGCCGGCAGCTGCGGCAGCGATCGCGATGATTCCGACGCCGAGGTTCCCCGAGTTCGCGACCCGGCCCGCCAGCGCCCCGACGAGAGCTGCAGCGGGAAGCGTGAAGAGCCACGCCAGCGCCATCCGCCCCGCGACGGTCCAGCGCACCTCCGCGAGCCGCTTCCCGAGCCCCGCACCGAGGATGCTGCCCGAGCAGACCTGTGTGGTCGACAGCGGGAAGCCCAGGTGCGACGAGGCCAGCAGTACGGCGGTCGAACTGCTCTCCGCCGCGAAGCCCTGCGGCGACTCGATCTCGGTCAGCCCCTTGCCCATCGTGCGGATGATCCGCCAGCCGCCCAGGTAAGTCCCGGCCGCGATCGCCAGCCCGGCCGCGAAGATCACCCAGAGCGGCGGCTTCGACCCCGAAGCCAGCGAACCGGACGTGATCAGCACCAGCGTGATGATGCCCATCGTCTTCTGCGCGTCCCCCGTGCCGTGCGCGAGCGAGACCAGCGAGGCGGACGCGATCTGGCCGACCCGGAACCCGTCGTCGACCGTCTTCTTCCGGGCCCGCGCGGTGATCGTGTAGATCAGGTAGGTCCCGATCGTCGCCACCACGCCGGCCACGATCGGCGCGGCGACGGCCGGCACGATGATCTTCTGGACGACGGTGCCGAAGTGCACGGCGCCGCTCCCGGCCGCGATCCAGGTCGCCCCGATCAGCCCGCCGAAGAGCGCGTGCGACGAGGAGCTCGGCAACCCGACGTACCAGGTCAGCAGGTTCCACAGGATCGCGCCGACCAGACCGCCGAAGATGATCGGCACGGTCACCTTCGCATCGTCGACCAGGCCGCTGGAGATGGTCTTGGCGACCTCGGTGGAGACGAACGCGCCGACCAGGTTCAGCACCGCGGACAGCGCGACCGCAACCTTCGGTCTGAGCGCGCCGGTGGCGATGGAGGTGGCCATCGCGTTCGCCGTGTCATGGAACCCGTTGGTGAAGTCGAACACGAGCGCGGTGATGATCACCACGACCACCAGGAACGACAGATCCATCCCGATCACATCCCGGAACTGGGCGGCGTCTTGAGAACGCTCTCGACGCTAAGGGCCGGGGGTTAATTCGAAATGAACTACTCAAAAGCTGAACTGCCCGCACGGCGTACTCTCGGCGCCGGCCGATCACTCCAGGATCAGGTGCGCCAATCCGTAGACCCCTGCCGCGACCAGACCGGCAGCCGGGATGGTCAGCACCCAGGCGGTCACGATCCCCTTCGCGACACCCCAGCGCACGGCGGACAGCCGCTTCGTCGCGCCCGCACCCATCACCGCGGAGGTGATCGTGTGCGTCGTCGACACCGGGGCGTGCAGCCCGATCGCCATCACGTAGAGCACGGTCGCCGCGACCGCCTCGGAGGCGAATCCACGCGCCGGGTCCAGGTGGATGATGCGCCGGCCGAGCGTGCGCATGATCCGCCAGCCGCCGGAGTACGTGCCGAGCGAGATCGCGGTGGCGGCGGCGAACTTGACCCAGATCGGGATTCCGTCGGACTTGTTCACGTGCCCGGTGGTGAGCAGCGCGAGGAACATCACGCCCATCGTCTTCTGCGCGTCCTGCAGGCCGTGGCCCAAAGACATCGCTGCGGCCGACAGGGACTGGGCGAGCCGGAAACCGCGGGTGGTGCGGCCGGGGTTGCTGCGCCGGAAGAGCCAGAGGATCGCCAGCATCAGCAAGAAGGCACCGAGGAATCCGATCGCGGGCGAGAGCACCATCGGGATGACGACCTTGTCCACGATGCCGGACCACAGCACCACGCTGGTCGAGGCGAGCCCGGCGCCGACCAGGCCACCGATCAGCGCGTGCGACGAGGAGCTCGGCAACCCGAAGTACCAGGTGATCAGGTTCCAGGTGATGGCGCCGATCAGGGCGGCGATCACCACGACCAGCCCGTGCCGGCCCGACGGCAGGGTGATCACACCCTTGCCGATCGTCTCGGCCACCTCGGTGCCGAGGAAGGCACCGGCGAAGTTGAAGATCGCCGCCATCAGCAGCGCGACCCGCGGGGTCAGCGCGCGGGTCGAGACCGAGGTCGCGATCGCGTTGGCGGCGTCGTGGAAGCCGTTCGTGTAGTCGAAGGCCAGCGCGATGACGATGACGGCGATGACGAGCGCGAACTCCACGCTCAGCTCTCCTTGACGGCGATCTGTTCGACCGTGTTGGCGACGTGCTCGAAGGCGTCGATGGCGGCCTCCAGCAGGTCGACCACGGTCTTCAGCTTCATCACCGTCAGCGCCTCGTACTCGCCGCTGAACAGCTTGGCGATGATCCGGCGGTGCACCGCGTCACCGGTGTTCTCCAGCCGGTTGATCTCGATCCAGTACTCCGCCAGGTCCTTCATCGTGCGCAGCCGGGGCATCGTCTCGGCGGTCAGCGCGCCCATCCGCTGCAGCACCTCGATCTGCTCGGCGACCTCGGCCGGCAGCTTGTCGAGGTTGAAGAGGTGGACGGCATCGACCGCCTCCTCCATGTAATCCATCACGTCGTCGAGGTCGGAGGCCAGCCGGTAGATGTCCTCCCGGTCGAACGGGGTGACGAAGGTCGAGTTGACGCGGCGGATGATCGAGTGTGTGGTCTCGTCCGCTGCGTGCTCGGCGTCCTTCATCTGGGCGGCGATCTGGTGGCTGGCGGACAGGCCGGATCCGGCCGTACTGCCGAGCAGTTCGGCGAGGATGCGGGATCCGTCGACCAAGTGATTGGCTGACTCGGTGAAAAGGTCGTAGAACGTCGGGTCGTTCGGACGCAGACGTAACGGCACTTCAAGCTCCGGGTGAACGAGGGACAAACCGTGAACATGCTAGGGGCAACGGACCGCTGACGGAGCATCCGCCTCGTCAAGGTACCGCGAGATGATGAACACGTAGACTCAATGCTGCCTGTTCGTGACCAACAAACTTCAGCGAGTGATCACCGCGTAGAGGTCGAACAGGCCCACCAGCAGCACTAGACCGGCCGCGACCCGGAGTACGCGATCTGACCCCAGGCCACCTGGATCGTGACGCAGATGGCGGTAGACGGCACTCACCGTCGCCCAGCAGGACAGGGCCAGGACGGTGACGACGATGCCCAGGCCGAGCCGGATGTCCGACGTACCGATGCCGGAGGACAGCAGCAGGAGGCCGTTCGCGACCAGGCCCAGGGACGTGCGCCGCCAGGCGAGCAGGGTGCGTTCGGGCTGCAGCCCTGGTGGCTGGGTCATCGCAGCAGGCTGAACAGCAGGCCGATCAGGCCGACCGTGGCGATCGTTGCCCCGAGCACCAAAGGGATCCGGGTGACCGGCAGCCGGGCGCCGGTGCGCATCGCGCTGAGGTTCACCTGCCAGCGACGGAACGCGCCGAGCGTGGTGACGATCCCGGCCGTCACCAAGACGATCCCGATCACCCGGCCGGGCCACCGGGCGCCGCCGAGGTTCAGGAACTGGACCGCGGACAAGCCGCCCGCGTAGCAGGCGAGCGACGTCCGCAGGTACGCCAGATAGGTCCGTTCGTTGGCCAGCGTGAACCGGTAGTCAGGCTCCTGCTCCTCCTGGCTCAACTGCAGCTCACCAGACCGTGGTTCTGCTTCAGCGCGAGGACTCGACGGACACTCGCCTGCAGCTGCGCCCCGAACGCCTTGTCCTGTTGGGCTTTCCGGACGAGCGCGTTGATCATCACCGAAGTGAGCGACGCCTTGGCCGTGATCACGATGTCACCACCGACCGCTACGAACCTGGTCGCCCGGTCACCGGCCGGCACCGAAGCCACTTCGGCTGCCGCGCCTACGTCGTCGGTGATGGCCACTCCGGCGTACCGGAGGTCGCCGCGGAGCATGCCCTGGACGATCGTGGAAGAGAACACGGCCCGGTTGTCAGGGTCGATCTTCGTGTACGTCGCGGTGGACACCATCACCAGCTCCGAGCCGGCCTGGATACCCGCTGCGAAGCCGCCCAGGTTCGCATCGCCGCGGACGGTGACGCTGTCGACGACCCCGGAGGAGAAGTCGGTGTTCCCGCGCACGCGGCCGAGTCCGGGGAAGTGCTTGACCGAGGTCGCCACGCCGGCCGCGGCCATCCCCCGGACGAAGGCGGCGGCATGCGGCCCCACGACGCCTGCGCTGCTTCCGAACTCCCGGTCCAACTTGCCGATGGGTTCATTCGTACTACGTTGTGCCGCCGGTACTACGTCTGCCACCGGCGCGAGATCCAGGTTGATCCCCGCCTGCTTGAGCTGGTTGCCCCATTCGGTGGCCCGGCTCGTCAGTTTTGCTGTGGACCAAGTGCCTTGGACTGTGGCGGCCGGGATCCTGTCAAAGCCGGAGCCTTTCAGGCGCTGGATCTGGCCACCTTCCTGGTCTGCTGCTATCAGCGGCCGGATGCCCTTCACGGTGGCAACCGTGCTGGCGGCGGAGGTCGCAGTACGGGTGTGAGGGAGGCTGCCGCCGCTTCCCATCAGCAGGAGACCGCCTGGTTTCTGGGCGCTTGCCACTGATCGCTCTGCTGTGGTCATGCCGCTGGTGCTGATGCCGGTCATGATCAGCTGGGCTGCCTGCTCGCGGAGCGTCAGTGCCTGCAGCTTCTGGTCGACACAGCTGGCAGGCGGGGTCTTGCTGGGTGTCGGGGTCTGGCTTGGTGTTGTTGTTGTCGTTGGGGTCGTCAGGGTCCCTGTGGGTTCGGTCGGCGTGACGGGGGTCGACGGCGGCGTACTGGGACCAGCTGTCGGCGAGCTGTCGCTGCAGGCACTGAGCAGGAGAGCCGTAGCGGCTAGCGCTGAGGTGAGCTTGAGGGCCGCTGCGGCTGACCTGGTCAGCGTGTCTCCCAGATGGCGCTGTCGTACGCGCCGCCGGAATGCCGGGCCAGCGCAGCGCAGATGTCGTGCAGCTGACTGACCTGCTCCTCGGTGAGCGCATCGAAGACGGCCTGCCGGACTGTCTCGACATGGCCGGGCGCGGTCTCCGTGAGCTTCTGCCTGCCCTCGTCGGTGAGGATGGCCACCTGACCGCGCCGGTCCGACTCGATCCCCTCCCGGCGTACCCAGCCGACCTTCTCCAGCCGGTTCACCGCGTGCGACAGCCGGCTCCGCGAACCCAGGGTGGAGACGGCGAGCTCACTCATCCGCAGCCGGCCACCACTGGCTTCAGCGAGGCGGACGAGGATCTCGAAGTACGTGTGTGGCATGCCGGCGTCACGTTGCAACTGCTGCTCGATCCGGCTGTTCACCACCCGCTGGGCTGCGATGAACGCTCGCCAGGCTTGCTGCTCTTTGTCATCCAGCCACCGCGGTTCCGCCATGACCGCAGCGTAGCCAGAAGGACGGCGATCGCGCAGACGACCATGCCGAGCGCGGCCAGTCCACCGACCGTCTCGTCGAAGAGGAGGAAGGCGAAGACCATCGTGGTCGGCGGTACGAGGTACATGAGGATGCTGATCCTGGTGGCGCCGGACAGTCGCAGGTTGACCAGGTACTGGCCCCAGCCGCCGCCCGTAGCGAGAACGACCAGCCACAGGGTGGCGCCGTAGAAGGCGGCTTCGCGCGGGACTGTCAGCTGCCCGGTCACTGCGGTCACCGAGACGAAGAGAACGGCACTGACGAGCGTCTGGAGACAGAGAGAGTTCAGAAGGCCCACTGTCGGCTTGCGGTGCCTCTCGAAGACAGTGCCGACTACTAGGCCGAGCAGACCGCCGATGGGGAGCAGGAAGAGCACAGCATTTTCTGCTGTGAGGTCATCAGCCACGACCATGCCGACTCCGACGACACCCAGGAGCAGGCCGATCGATTGGCGAGCCGTGACGCGCTCTCCCAGCAGCGGACCGGCGACTGTGGCGATCAGGATCGGCTGGAGCGAGCCGATCAGGGCCGTGACACCCGCTGTGATGCCGTGGTCGATGCCGATGAAGATCAGGCCGAGGTAGATGAACTGGCAGCAGACCGCCATCACGAGCTGTGTGACCAGGTCCTTCCTGCTGACCCTTGGCCTACGGATCAGGAGCACGGCCGCCGCGATGCTGCCGGCCAGCAGGTAGCGCCAGGCGAGCAGGTTGAAGGCCGAGCTGTACTCCGTTCCCCAGCGTGCACCGATGAAGCCGCAGCTCCAGAACACGACGAAGCCGGTGGCCGCGAGGAACGGGATCGCGCGGGGACCGGCGGTTCGGCGTACGGGCGTGGGTTCCAGTGTTTGGGCGGTCATAGAACTGAGGTAACCACACCGGTCGGTATACTGTCAGTATGCTTCTCACCGATCGCGGCTCGCTCGAGGCGAGACCGCTCACTCCGGCGGGCGAACGGATCCTGACCGCGGCGTCGACGTTGTTCTACGCGCGCGGCATCCGGACGGTCGGCGTCGATGCGATCGCCGATGCGGCAGAGGTGACCAAGAAGACCTTGTACGACCGGTTCGGCTCCAAGGACAACCTGATCGCGGCGTACCTGGAGGAGCGGAACCGGGTCTGGCACCTGTTCCTGGACGAACAGTTGGCGGCGCGTGCGCCGGGGACGCCCGAAGAGGTGATCCTGGCGCTGTTCGCTGCGCTCACCGATTGGATGGCGGAGTCGCGGCGCGGTTGTGGGTTCATCAACGCCAGCGTGGAGCTGGCCGCTCCGGATCATCCGGCGATGCCGGTGATCGTGGCGCAGAAGCAGTGGATGCGGGCGGAGTTCCTGGCGCAGGCGGAGCTCGCGGGCTTCCGTAGTACGGAGGAATTGGCAGACCGGTTGTTGTTACTGCACGAGGGCGCGTTGGTGAGCTACCGGGTGGCAGCGATGGAGAATGCGCCAGAGGTTGCCGGTCGGGCTGCTGCGGATCTGCTGGCGAGTTGGCCGCGTATGTCCTAGGTGTTGCGCTTGGCCACTGTGAGGCCCACCAAGCGGGAGACGACCATCGCGACGTAGCCGAGGCCTGCGAGTTGCTCGATCATCACTACTGACCTGGCCCACGAGGTGATCGGGACGATGTCACTGAGACCTGTACTGGAAAGCGTGGTGAAGCTCAGGAAGAGCAGCTCCATCCAGGTGCGGTCAGCTGTCGGGTTGACCGCGGCAGTGAAGCTCTGCGGTACCAGTGCCTGCACGAAGACGAACAGGTAGGCGAAACCCCAAGCTACCAAGGTGAAAGTGGCACCTGTCGCGTAGAGCTCGTCCACGCTGACGTCGTGGTCGGACAGCATGTAGCGGAGCAAGCTGTAGGCCGCGTAGAAGTAGAAGGCGGCGTGCAGCACTGCGGAGACGGGCTCGACCACATCTGTCGGGCGAAACGCGTCGATCAGGGACAGCACTACAGCAGGTATTCCCAGGCAGATGCTGATCCAGGTCAGACCGGGTGACGACCGCACCGAGAAGACAGCCAGCGTCAGTACGACGATGCCCAGGATCTCGAACGCCACCCGGCCACCGCGGGATCCTTCCATCGCCGGATAGACGAGTACGCCGAGCAGCTGGACGATGAGCAGGACCGCCGACGGGTTCCGCTTCGCAGTGCTCAACAGACTCACTCTTGAGCCTCCCGCGAGGCGACGATGGCCTGCCGCTTCGCCAACCGATGACTGCGACGGATCCCGGCCTCGCGCAGCCGCCGGCGATCCTCGTCGGTCTCCGGCACCACCTGCGGGACGGTGCGGGGCTTGCCCTCGGCATCGACCGCCACGAACACCAGGTACGCCGTGGCGACGTGCACCTGCGGACCGACGGAGTCCCAGCGATCCGCGGTGATCCGGACGCCGATCTCCATCGAGCTGCGGCCGGTCCAGTTGACCTGGGCGTTGAAGTGCACCACGTCGCCGACCCGGACCGGGACCAGGAAGACCATCTCGTCCATCGACGCCGTCACGGCCGGACCACCCGAATGCCGGGCCGCGACCACGCCCGCGACCGAGTCGACCAGCGTCATCACCACCCCACCGTGCACGGTCCCGAGCAGGTTCGTCTCGTTCTGCGCGGTGATGTGCGACACCGCCAACCGGGTGGCGGAAGGCGAACGGGAGGCCGGTGTCTCGGTCATCGGATCCATTCCTGCGACTGTGCGGGTGGGGCGGACGCAGGATATCCGTGAGTTGTCCACAGGCCTGGAATTGCCGGCTCGTCCAGGGTGCCTCGACTCGTACTTTCTCTGTCGAGGAGGTGGACATCATGACCACCCAGCACAACGTCCCCACGTCCGACGACTACGACCACCTGCTGAGCCCACTGACGCCGACCGAGGCCGACCACCTGGTCCGGCTGGCGATGACGGCGCTCGCCGACCACGGCGTGCTCACCTGCTACCTCCACGACGAGGGAACCCTCCTCGTCACCTCCGCCACGGACTCCGGCCTCGGCATCGAGGGCGCGGTCTTCGGCCTGACCAACCTCGCCCGGACCATCTCGGCGGAGCCCTCGCAGCAGTGGCGCCCGCTGGTCGAGCATCATTTCGACTGCCTGCTGGCCCGCGTCGAGCGCCCGCCCGGCGCACCGCCGGACCCGGAGCGCGAGCTGTATCTCCGGCTGATCGCGCGCGCCAGCGTTCCGGGGGAGCTGAGCGCCGGCATCCCGGAGTTCCTGCCCGGCCTGATCGCTGTCCCCGCCAGCAACCAGAACGGCACCTACGCACTGCATTTCCAGCCCGAGTCCTTCGGCCTGACCTGGACCGAGGCGCACCGGATCGCCTTGACCAACCTCAACCAGTTCACCGACACGGTCAGCATCGTCGAACGCGACGGCGTCGAGCTCGCCGTCCTCGGCGACTCCAGCTGGGCCGCCTCGCGGGCCCTCGTCCTCGACACCGTCCTGCGCGAGTCCCTCCAAGTGGAGAACCCTCGGTACGGCGTACTCGTGGCCCTCCCCGCTCGCCATCTCCTGGTGATCCATGTGATCCGCGACCTGGCGGTCCTTCCGGCCCTCAGCGCGATGCTCCACCTGACCCACGAGGCCTTCGAATCGGCACCGGGCCCGCTGACCCGCTCGATCTACCTCGTCGACCAGTCCGGCTGGCACCCGGCGACCACCTCACCGGCCGACCACCCGCTACGCCATCACCTGGCCCCGCACTTCCGTTCTCTTACCCAGACCCTGGCAGGCCTCGAATGACAACTGTCCTCACAGCTGCCCGCTGCGGTGGGAAGGTCCTGTCGTCACAGCTGCCCGTTGCGGTGGGAAGGTCCTGTCGTCACAGCTGCCCGTTGCGGTGGGAAGGTCGGGGCATGGATGACACAGGAGCAGGCGTGCGAGAGCTCTTCAGGCAGGCGGCGGATCATGCGGCCGACTATCGCGAGTCGGTGGGCGAGCGTCGGGCCGGGGCCGCGAAGACCTTCGCCGAGATGCGGGTGGACTTCCAGCGTCCGCTCGGATCGGCGGGACGACCGGCCGGCGAGATCGTCGACGAGTTGGTCCGGATCGCCGACGGCGGGCTCGTCTCGACCACCGGTCCGCGGTACTTCGGCTTCGTCGTCGGCGGCGCCCTGCCTGCGGCGACGGCAGCGGAGATTTTGGCGGCCGGCTGGGACCAGAATGCTTGGAGCAGCGTGCTCTCACCGACCGCGGCTGCCGCCGAACAGGTGGCCGGCGGTTGGCTCAAAGAGCTGCTGGGACTCCCGGCCGGCGCTTCGGCCGGATTCGTCACCGGAGCTCAGGCAGCGAACACGGTCGGCATGGCCGCCGCTCGCAACCATGTCCTCGCCCGGGCCGGCTGGAACGTCGAAGCCGACGGGCTGAATGGAGCGCCTCGCGTCCGCATCCTCGCCGGCGAGGAACGGCATGCCACGGTCGATCGCTCCCTGCGCCTGTTGGGATTCGGCTCGATCTCGCTGGAACTCGTCAAGACTGCGGCCAATGGAGCGATCGACCTCGACGACCTACGCACCCGGTTGGCCGGCAACCAAGATCCACTGATCGTCTGCCTGCAAGCGGGAAACGTGAACACGGGCGCAACAGATCCTCTGCGCGACGCCTGCGAAATCATCCGCCGGCATTCCCCGGAGGCGAGTTGGGTGCACGTGGATGGGGCGTTCGGTTTGTGGGCCGCGGTCAGTCCGTCGTTGCGGCATCAGGTGGATGGGCTCGAGCTTGCGGATTCATGGGGATGCGATGGGCACAAGTGGCTCAACCTGCCGTACGACAGCGGTTTCATCTTCACCGCACATCCGGAGGCTCATCTGGCAGCGCTCGTCTACAGCGCGTCGTACCTGCTGAAGTCGGCCAACCAGGAGCCGGGTGACTTTGCACTCGAATCGTCGCGACGGGCTCGCGGCCTCGCGGTCTGGGCTTGGCTGCAACAACTCGGTCGCGACGGGGCGACCGAGGTAGTGGATCGCTGCTGCGCATTGGCCCGGCGATTCGCCGAACAGCTGCAGGCGGCCGGCTGCGCGATCGGCAACGAGGTGGTGCTCAACCAGGTCCTGGTGTCGTTCGGCTCCGACACCGAGACCGACCGTGTGATCACTGAAGTCCAGAACGCCGGCGTCTGCTGGATGGGCGGCACAACCTGGCGAGGCCGCCGTTATATGCGCATCTCGGTCTCCAACCACCTGACCACAGAACACGACATCGACCTCGCCACCACCTCGATCCTCGAATCCCGATCAAGTCAGTAGCCATGAGCAACTAACACGCGAACGGACGCACGACTGGGCGACGCCCCGGCAGAGGTAGCGTCGCCCAATCAGTTCAGAACCCAGCGGCAGGATGAACAGCACCGTGCTGAGACCGCCGAACGTGCTCGGTCGCGGTTCGACAATCCCGCGCCAATCGGATCCCACCTTGTCGGCGGCGACCATGACTGCTTCGCCGACAAACCCCTGCCACATTCCCCGCCCCGCAGTTGCCGACCGGATCCCGAACTCATCCGCGACCAACATGTTCCCGCGCCGCAACTGTTGGCTGGACCCCCGGAAGCCGGCTGGCTACTCGTGGATTTTCAGGCTGCCGGGGGCATCAGGACGGTGTCGATCAGGTAGACGGTGGCGTTGGCGGTCTTCACGCCGCCGCAGATCACCTTGGCGTTGTTGACCATCAGGTTGTCGCCGGAGCCGGTGACGGTGAGGGCCTGCTTCTCGACCGTGGTGTGCTTGCCGACGACGGCGGTCTTGTCGAGCTGTCCCGCCACCACGTGGTAGGTCAGGATCTTGCTCAGCAACGCGTCGTTGGTCCCCAGCGTCTTGATGGTCGCGGCCGGGATCTTCGCGAACGCGGAGTCGACCGGTGCGAACACGGTGAACTCACCGCCGTTCAGCGTCGAGACGAGGTCGACCTTCGGGTTCAGCTTGCCCGACACGGCCGCGACCAGCGTCTTCAGCAGCGGGTTGCCCGAAGCAGCGGTGGCGACCGGCGCGGCGGCCATCCCGTCGACCGAGCCGGCACCGGCCGGGTTCGCCTTCGCGTAGTCCGCACAGCCGGGGCCGACCAATCCGGAGGTGTTGTCCACCGCCGGGGTGCTCATGCTGTCGGTCGGAGTCGGCTCCGAGGACGAGGTGGTCGTCGACGGGCTGCTGCTCGACTTGTCGTCGCTGCCGCCACAAGCCGCGGTCGCGAAGAGCAGAGACAGTGCGGAGGCGGCCAGCGCAACCCGCTTGATGGTCTGGGACATGACGATCCTTCTCCTTCGATGGAATGTACCTAGCGGCAAGTGGTTGCCCATAGCAACGTGACGCTTCGACTCGGCAGTGCAACCGCACCACCCGACGCAGCAGGTCACCCCCACCACGCCGCCACGCTCATGCCAGTACTTCGGACCCCACGCACCCCCGGATAGGCAGAACTTCCAGAAACTTTCCGCCGCACCCGAATGCCCCCCGAAAACCCGTACTCCCTACCCCACCTCCCCTGCCACACTCAGGCATCACACCCGAAGAGAGTCAGACCCCAGACCCGGAACCTGAAAATCCAGCCCGGAGCCTGAGCAGTCCGGCGTAGGCGGGGCTAACCGGCGTGGAGCGGGGCAAACCAGCGTCCGGCGCGCTAGACGGGCGTGGAGCCGGGGTAGGCCGGCGGGGAGCCTGGAGAGACCGGCGGGGAGCAGGGGCAGAGCAGGGTGGGGCGGGAGTGACCGGCGTTGGAGCCTGGAGAGACCGGCGTGGCACGGATGGAGCAGGGCGGAGTGGGGGTGACCAGGGTGGAGCGGGGGCGAGTTGTGGAAAGGGGTGAGGTGGTTCCGTTGTGGCGGAATCGGGGGTTTGGGTTTTTCTGGGTTGCTCAGTTGCTCTCGAACGCGGGGACTCAGGTCAGTGAGCTCGCCATCCCGCTCATCGCGGTACTGACGCTCTCCGCCGGACCGACCGCGATGGGCGTGCTGACAGCATTGGAGTCGCTGCCGAGCCTTCTGCTGGTGCTGTTCCTCGGCGTCCTGGTCGACCGCGTCCGCCGCGGCCGGATGCTCTTCTGGTGCAACGTCGCGCAGGCCCTCCTGATCGCGAGCATCCCGTTCG
Organism: Kribbella sp. NPDC006257; assembly: GCF_040613535.1. Taxonomy (NCBI): domain Bacteria; kingdom Bacillati; phylum Actinomycetota; class Actinomycetes; order Propionibacteriales; family Kribbellaceae; genus Kribbella; species Kribbella sp. NPDC006257. The sequence continues at coordinate 165,903 of NZ_JBEXSJ010000009.1, read as the reverse complement.
CGGCCGCCTTCGACGTCCTCACCCTGACGCAGCTTTACGCCGTCACCTTCCTGGTCGGCGGATTCGCCCTCGCCTACGGCCTGGCCCATACCGCCTACGTACCGGTCCTCGTCACCGACCGCCGCCAACTCACCGCGGCGAACAGCAGCATCGCCCTCACCGACTCGATCACCGCCGTCGGCGGTCCGGGTGTCGGCGGCATCCTCGTCCAACTCCTGACAGCTCCCGTCGCCGTAGCGGTCGACAGCGCCTCGTTCCTGGTCGCAGCCGTACTCCAAGTGCTCGGCCGCGGATCCGACCCGGCTCCGACAACCCGGACCCGCTTCGGTCTCTCCCTGCGCGAGGGCTTCGCGGTCTTCCGGCAGCAGCGCGGCATCTCCGCCATCACCGCGGGCAAAGGCACTTTCGAGTTCTTCCAGTGGGGCACGATCGCCCTCTACATCCTGTACGCCGTACGCGACCTCGGTCTCTCCGCAGCCGAGATCGGCGCCATCGCCGTCATCGGCTCCCTCGGACCGCTCCTGGCCGGTCTGATCACCCAGAAGGTGAGCCAGAAATTCGGCATCACCTGGACCTCTATCGTCGGAGCCGTCCTGCTCGGCGGCAACCTGCTGATCCCTCTCGCGACCGGCCCGCACCTCGCGGTGATCGCGATGATCGGCGCCGGCCAATTCTTGCTCGGCTTAGGTGTCGTCTACCTGATCATCGTCCGCTCCACCATGCTCCAACACGCAGTCGCGCCCGACCTACTCGGCCGAGTAGGCGCAGTCATCCGCCTCGTCGAATGGGGCCCCGGCCCTTTCGGCGGTCTAGCCGGCGGTCTCCTCGGCACCGCATTCGGCCTCCGCCCCGCCCTCCTGATCCTCGGCATCGGCAGCCTCTCCGCAGTCCCCTGGATCACCACCGCCGCCCTACGCCACCACCTAACCCTCCTCAACACCCCCTAACCACGGCCGTCTCCACCACGACCCCCACGCCCTCCCCCTCCCCTCGCCCTCCCCCTCCCCCTCGCCCTCTGCCGCTCGTGATGGCCGCCGCTGGCGGGTTTTTCGCTCGCTGGCAGGCTATTTCCGTGCTAGCGGGCGAAAATCGTGTCAGCCGGCCGGCCAGTGCGGTTTCGGCGACGGCGCCACGAGCGGGACGGGCTTGGGGTTAGTTCTGGGGTGGGGTGTAGTGGCCGGGCCAGTCGGTGTTTTTGATTCGGGTGATGGAGCGGATCTCGCCGATGGTCGACCATTCGTCCTTGCCGAGGCGGGCCAGCGGTCGCAGCCGCGTGACCTCAGGATGACTGCCGTCGAGAACAGCGGCATCGACGGCGATATGGCGCACCTGGCCGATCACCACCGTGCAGTCACCCAGCTCGAGGGTCGTATGCAAGGTGCACTCGATAGCAACAGGGGACTCGGCAACCCGCGGTACGGCGACCGTTGCCGAAGGCTCCGTGGTCAACCCGACCGCAGCGAACTCGGACACCTCCGGCGGAAAGTCCGTAGCCGACGCGTTGATCTGTTCGAACAACGGCTCGGCCGCGAAGTTCACCACGAACTCCCCGGTCGCCTCGACATTGTTCAAACTGTCCTTGCGCCCGACCGACGTGAACTGCACCATCGGCGGCCGCACACACGCCACGGTGAAGAACGAATGCGGCGCCAGATTCAGCACCCCGTCCGCCGAAACCGAAGACACCCACGCAATCGGCCGCGGCACCACCACCGAATTCAGCAACGCATAGATCTCCCGCGCACTGACATCCCCCGGTTCGAAGTCCACTCGCACACCGGTCAGTATTGCCGCGATGACTTCTCCCGAAAGAATCGCCTCCCGGTACGGCGTACGTCCGCAAGAGATCCGCGAAGTACCAGGCGGCGTCGCCAACCGCACCGTCATCCTCGGCGACAACCTGTTCCTCCGAATCCCCCGTGGCCCGGAGTACGAGGCCGATCTCCGCAAGGAAGTCGCGGTCATCCCGGTCGCCCGAGCTGCCGGAGTACGGACGCCGGCGATCATCGACTTCGACGACACCCGAGCCCTCACCAACGCGCCGTACCTGGTCATGGAGCGGATCCACGCCACCGACCTCGTCGACAGCCCAACCCACGACCCGTCTCTCTGGACCGAACTGGGCGGGCAACTGCGTCTCCTGCACAACACCAAGTTCCAGCACCTAGAGGGCGTTCCCACAGACGAGTACGGCGACCCGCGCCCCACAGTCGACCGCCTCGCAACAGACGGCTACCTAGACACCGGTACGGCGAATTGGCTACTCACCTGGTTCGACCGCCTAGCCACCCGCTTCGACCGCGAGGCTCCCAACGTCCTCCTGCACGGCGACCTAGCCACACAGAACGTGATGGTGGACAGCGACGGCCGGTACTGCGCATTGATCGACTGGGCGACGCTGCCTGGGGACCAGCAGCCATGGAGTTCGCCAAGCTCCGCCTGCGAGTCGGCTCCTCGGCGTACTGAGGTTCTTCAGCAGCAGTCCGCCGGCCAACTGGTCGGAACTTTACTAAGCAGGCACTCTTCTGAGTGTGATCGGCCTGGGTTCTGCCTGTAAAACAAGGGTTCGCGTACATGTGCAGACATGGGGCAGACTGCTGTTTCGTGACTGATTACGTAGCTGCTTCGGACCGGTACGACGACCAGATGACCTATCGGCGCAGTGGCCGCAGCGGGCTGGAGCTGCCGGCGATCTCGCTGGGGCTCTGGCACAACTTCGGCGGCGACAAGCCGCTCGACATCCAGCGCGACATCCTCCGGCGCGCCTTCGACCTCGGGGTCACCCACTTCGACCTGGCGAACAACTACGGCCCGCCGTACGGCTCGGCAGAGACCAACTTCGGCGGCCACTTCGCCCGCGACTTCAAGCCGTACCGCGACGAGCTGCTGATCTCCACCAAGGCCGGCTACGACATGTGGCCGGGCCCGTACGGCCAGGGCGGTGGCAGCCGGAAGTATCTGCTCGCCTCGCTCGACCAGTCGCTGGACCGGATGGGTCTGGACTACGTCGATATCTTCTACTCGCACCGGTTCGACCCGGACACCCCGCTGGAGGAGACGATGGGTGCGCTCGACAGCGCCGTCCGCTCCGGCAAGGCCCTGTACGCCGGTATCTCGTCGTACTCCGCGGAGAAGACCCGCGAGGCGGCCCGGATCCTCGACGAGCTCGGGACGCCGCTGCTCATCCACCAGCCGTCGTACTCGATGCTGAACCGCTGGATCGAGGAGGACCTGCTCGGCGCCGTCGGTGAGCTCGGTGTCGGCGTGATCGCGTTCTCGCCGCTGGCCCAGGGCGTGCTCACCAACCGCTACCTCGATGGCGTACCGGAAGGCTCCCGGGCGACCCAGGGCAAGTCGCTGAGCACCGACATGCTGACCGAGGAGACGCTGAAGCACGTCCGCGCGCTCAACGAGATCGCCAAGGAACGCGGTCAGTCGGTGGCCCAGCTGGCACTCTCCTGGACGCTGCGCGACGACCGGGTCACCAGCGCGCTGATCGGCGCCTCGAGCGTCGCCCAGCTGGAAGACAGCCTTGCCGCGGTGAAGAACCTGAAGTTCACCCAGGAAGAGCTCGACGCGATCGACGCCGACGCGGTCGAGGCCGGCATCAACCTGTGGAAGAAGAGCTCCGACGCCTGAGGCGGACCAGTACGAACCCGAGTACGCCGGCCAGCGCCGCCAGCACGGCAAAACCGGCAGTGCGCCAGTACGACGAACGGCCGGTAGCCGCCGTGTCGGCCGCAGGCGTGGTGTCGCTCGGGCGCCGACTCGGGGCGACGGTGGGTGTACCGGTATCGACGAGTTTCAGCATGACGTCGTTACCGGTGCCACCCTTGTACGTGATTGCGTACTGACTTCCGGCCAGGGTGAGCCTGGCGCCCTCGGGCAGGTCGGTGAAAGCGCCGCTGACCGGACTCGGGCCTAAGTTGTCGACAATTGTGATCTCTGGCCGGGCCCTTGCGTCTGGGACGTGCAGGGCGCCGGCCAGTTTCACTGCGCCAACTGAGATGCTGCCGGCGAGGCTGGACCTTCCGCTCAGGCTCACAACTGCGCGGCGACTCGCCGTGAGCGTCGTACCGGCGGCCATGGTGAGGTTGCGCAGGGCTTGGTCCCCGGCGACGGTCAGCTCCAAGCGAGCGCCGGGCTTGGTGATGGCGACGGCGCTGCTGTTGCCGAGCGTACCGGCGATCACCTTCAGGGTTCCCCGCGAGATCGTGGTTCTGCCCGTGTAGGTGAGGTCGCCGGTGAGACGGGTTGTCGCTGAGCCGGCTTGGGTCAGGGATCCGGAGCCGCTGATCTTCGACAGCGAGATGGTCTTTCGCACGTTCTGCACCACGAGTGAGCCGTTGTCGACCACCTTGAAGAGCGCGGCTTTCGTCAGCAGGCTGCCGTCGCTGGCCGGCCGGCCGCTGCCGAGCCGGAGGACGGCTCCCGAACCGATCGTCGTGGAGCCGTCGTAGTACTGATCCGCCGCGAACGTCACGTCGTTGCCGGGCACTGCCTTGACCGCGACGTCCCCGGCGCCGGGCGACTTGAGCGTGTCGTGGAAGACGCCACCGCCGATCGGCGCGCCCAGTGTCACCGGGCCGTTGTAGGCGAAGGTGAGCTTCGAGCGGGACCGTGCCGCCAGCAGGTTGATGTAGACCGTGTCCGCGGTGCCCGGCATGAAGATGTCGTGCGTCGTGCCGTCGCCCCACTGGACGTCGGCGCCCTTGATGTTGGTCCCTCGCTTGTTGAGGTCGTGCGGGATCTTCCGCCAGTTGATCCGGGGATCGCTCAGCGAAGGATGGCTGTCGCCGCCTCGATCGGAGTAGCTGTACTGCCCGGTCAGCACGACCTTTCCACCCGGGCGGGACTGGACGTTGATGTCGCTGCCGTATTCGCGCTGGTAGAAGTTCTGCCGCAGTACGACGGTCTGGTCCAGCGGAGTGTCGATCGTCCAGGTGCCCTGGTTGAGGACCGCACGGACGTTGGGCATCGCCACCGCGGACTCGGGCTTCCCGGCTGCCGTGCCAGTGCCGTTGTCGATCACACCGGAGAACGGTTGGGTGCCGGCAAGGTCGAGCGTGCCCCACAGGAACCGCGGCTGCGTGATCAGCCCCGAGCCGCTGATGGTGCCGAGGTTGATCGCGCGAGCGACTGACAGCCGAAGCGTGCCGTTGACCTCGATGTTGTCCTGGTTGAGCTGGAAGCCCGGGGTGTTGTACGGGAACCGCCCGATCACGCCGGTCGCACCGCCGTTCCCGTACTGCAAGGTGGCGCCACGGTCGACGATCACCGCAGCCGGGTCGGGCGTCCGGACAACGACATACGGATGATTTCCACCGAGGATCCGGACGCTCTGCCGTTGCTGTGCCTTGCGCAGGGTGAAGTCGCTGTCCTTGGTGAGGATCAGCGTGCCGCGTCCCCTGATCCGCAGCGTCCCTTCACCGCGGATCACACCGGTGTAGGTCGTGGTCCCGGCCGGCACCGTGATCGAGGCGTCCCCGCTGAGCGTCACGTCCCGACCAGCGAGAATCTCACCCGTGACGTCCCCAGCCTTGGCCGCGGCTGCTTCCGGCTGAACTGCTGCGGCAGCTGAGCCGGCGAGCGCGATCACGGCGAGCAGAAGCCGGATCGCACGGAGTCGCACCGTCACGCTGCTGGCCTCCCTGGGTCGGATGAGCTCGGCAACACTAGGGGAAGCGCGCAGTGGCTCAGAGCGATTCAGGAAAATCTTCACCGAGAGCTTCCGCCTCGCGAACGGCTGATTACAGAACGCTGTCGTCTGGTTGCACTCTTCGGATGATGGGCACAGGCTGGGGTGATAGCCCCCAGGAGGTGGTTGCCATGACCGCTTCGACCCTCGAACAGGCCCTGGCCTACGAGCACACCATGATCCGCGAGCTCGCCGCCCCCGCGCAGGCGCCGGGTGCCGGCCAGCCGGATCGCAGACACCAGACGGACTGGTTCTACGCCATCGCGGCCCAGCATCTGGCCGCCGCCGAAGACGTGCTCCTCCCACACGTCCGCCGCCTGCCGGAAGGCCGCGAGCGGGTCGCCAAGTACGTCGGCAACGCGAAACAACTCGAACGCTCGCTCCGGTTCCTCAAGGCCCGCCAGTACGGCGACAGCCGGGTCCTCCACCTGCATCCCGAAGATGTGTGGCAGGTGATCGACCGGCTGCTCGCCGAACACGAGCACCTCGAGGCGGAGTACAGCCGGATGATCGGCGAGGAACTCGACACCGAGCACGTCTCCGCGCTCACCGAGGAACTGCTCAGCGCCGAAGAGGTCGCACCGACACGCGCCCACCCGTACTCACCACACACCGGTACTGCGGGTCGCCTGGCGCACCGGATGTGGCGAGTGGCCGACACCGCCTGGGACAGCGCCGAAGGCCGCGTAGTACCGACCAAGTACCACGTCCACCCCAAACGCGACTCAGCCCTCTCCCACTACCTCCGCGGCACCCCGATCCCCGACGAGACGTCCTGAGAAAGGCGGCCGGGCCCGTGGTCCGGGTGGATGCCTCCACTCGGTACGGGCCCGGCCTGAAACCCTCCCCCACTGCGCCTGGTTGTGAGGGTGGGCCTTGTTCCCGCCTCCGCTGCGCCTGGTGTGCGGAGGTGGGATCTCACGTCCTCCCCCGCTGCGCCTGGAATGCGAGGGAGGACGGGTCGGTGGGGTTACTGCAGCGAGTCGATCGCCTTCTTCGCGCCGGGGTGCAGGGGCACCGGGTCGGTCTTTGCCGCGTTCTCCAAGGTGATGCCCTTGGCCGCCGCGTTCACCTGGACCAGGGCGTCCTTGTTCTCGAAGATCACCCTGGTCAGCTTCTCGGCGAGTTCGTCGGACATGTTCTTCCGGACCAGCAGCACGTTCGGCACGATGATGGTCGGCACGTCGGTCGGCTGCTTGTACGTCGTGGCCGGAATGTTGCCCTCGGCATACACCGTGCCGTACGTCTTCTGCATGGCCGGCAGCAGGTCCGCGATCGGGATCAGCTTGACGTCCTTGCCGAGGCTGGTGGTCAGGTCCGTGATGCCACCGGTCGGCAGCCCGCCGGACCAGATCAGCGCGTCGATCGAGCCGCTCTTCATCGCGTCCACCGACTCCGGCAGGCCGAGCCGCTGCGCCGTCACGTCGCGGGTCGGGTTCAGGCCGGCGGCCTCGAGCAGCCGGCGGGCGATCACCTCGGTGCCGGAGTTCGGCGAACCGGTGGAGACCCGCTTGCCCTTCAGATCGGCGACCTTGGTGATCCCCGACGACGCCTTCACCGCGACCTGGGTGTAGTTCGGGTAGAGGCGGGTCAGCGCGACCACGTCCTGCGGGTTCTTGAAGCTGGCCTGGCCCTTGACCGCGTCGGCCGCGGTGTCGCCGAGCGAGAAGGCGATGTCGTAGTTGCCCGCCACCAGGCCCTGCACGTTCTGCACCGAGGCACCGGTCTCACTCGCGGTGGCGCGGTAGCCCTCGACCTTGGACGAGATCACCGAGGCGAGCGCACCACCGAGCTGGTAGTAGACGCCGGTGGTGTTGCCGGTGGCAATCGTCAGCCGGCCACCGTCGGTACCGGCCTTGCCACCTTCGGGTTCGCGCTGACCGCCACAGGCGACCAGCGAGAAGGCAGCGGTCAGTGCGACCAGGGCGATGGGGAGACGACGAGCTCTCATGAAGTGGCGGATCCTTCCGTTACTCCAGTCAGACGTTGCCGCCGCAGGAGATTGATGACAACGGCAACTAGTAGTAAACCGATTCCGGCCGCAATGGTTACGGGCGCGAGGTACAGCAGAAGCAGAGCGGCCGGGACGCAGAGCAGCCGCTCGACCCAGCCGGTGGCGATCGCGATCCAGCCACCGGTCACCACCGCCAGCGCGGCGACCGCGAGCATCGAGACGCCCAGCGTCCAGATCATCCCGATCAAGCTGCCCTGACCGAGCAGATGCGCTCCGTTGTCGGTGAGCACGAAGGCGAACGGCACCAGGAAGGCCGGCAGCGTGTACTTCCAGGCCTGCCACATCGTCGCCATCGTCTTGCCACCGGTGATCGCGGAGGTTGCCACCGCGGCCAAGGCGGTCGGCGGCGAGACCTCGGAGAGCACCGCGTAGTAGAAGATGAACATGTAGGCCTCGGACTGGGTCACGCCGAGTTGCACCAGCGCCGGCGCGATGATCACCGCCGCGATGATGAACGACGCGGTCACCGGCACGGCCAGACCGAGGATCAGTACGGCGAACGCGGACAGCACCACGGTCAGGATCAGCACGACCGTCGGATTGTCCGTCAGCCCCTTCCCGGCATCCACGATGATCTCGGCCAGGTTCAGCCCGAGCCCGGTCTGGGTGGTGACCGCGACGATCACGCCGGCCGTCGCACAGGTGGCCGCGACCGGCAGCACCGATCGGGTGCCCTGGGCAAGCGCTTTGAACAGCGGCCCCGCGGTCAGCCGGTGTTCGCGATCGAGGAACGACAGGCCGAACTGGATGATCACCGCGTAGACCACGGCCTTGAACGGCGGTACGTCGACCGCCATGAAGCCGATGATCACGAACAGCGAGAGGAAGTGGTAGCTGAAGCGCAGCAGCAGTCTCCGGGCAGACTGCGTCGACGTCTCCGCGTTGGTCGTCCCGTGTTTGCGGGCGTCGATCTCGATCGCCAGCAGGATGCCCAGGTAGTACAGGATCGTCGGGATCGTGGCGTAGCCGAGCACGGTCAGGTACGAGACCTGCAGGAACTCCGCGATGATGAACGCGGCCGCACCCAGCGTCGGTGGCGACAGGATCGCTCCGATACCGGCTGCCGCGAGCATCCCGCCGGCGGGCTCAGGCGGGTAGCCCGCTCGGCGGAGGATCGGCCAGGAGACAGTGCCCAGCGACACGGCAGTCGCAGTACCGGAGCCGGAGACGCTGCCCAGCAGGAAGCCCGCCAGAGTGACGGTCCGTCCGGGCGCAGTACGGCTTCGCTTGAAGGCTGCGAAGGACAGGTCGATGAAGAACTTGCCTGCGCCGGAGTAGTCGAGCACTGCTCCGTAGATGGTGAACAGCACGATGTAGCTGGCCGCGACACCGAGTGGAGTGCCGTAGAAGCCGGCGGTGCCCATCGTGAACTGGGCGATGATCGCGTCGAAGTTGAAGCCCTGGTGGGCCAGCGACCAGGTGTAGGGGAGGTAGCCGCCGTAGTACGCGTAGGCGATGAACAGCAGGCTGAAGACGGGCAGGACCCAACCCGTAGTACGACGGCATGCTTCTAGCAGAAGCACCAGGAGTACTGCGCCCGCGAGCACGTCGAGTGTGGTCGGAGTCTGGCGGCGTTCGAGGTAGCCGTCGAAATCGAACAGCGGGTAGAGGCAGACCACCAGGGCGACCGCGGCCAGCACCCAGTCGGTGATGCCGGGGTTGTCGGTGCTGCGGGCCTTGAACGGATTCAGGAACGGCGGCACGTGCCAGCCCCGGTAGCACAACAAAGTGATCGGCAGGACGGCTGCGAGAAAGATCACTAAATAGAACTGCGTGCCTTGCGCCAACGGGAAGAAAACCTGCAGCAGGACGCCGACACTGACCAGTGCGCACCAGCCGGAGATCACCTGGTCGAGGGCAGGATGCAGCCGCCGAGCAGGCTTTTCCTGTTCGTACTCGGCTAGTTCGGACTCGGAGAGCGCGGCGGTGCCGCCCCCCGAACCAACACCCACAGTCATGGACCGGTTCCCTCCTGTGGTCGAAGGCTAGTGTCGGCGACCACTCCACGGAGTCGCGTGATTACGTCTTTACCAAGATCTGACACAGAAGAGGCCGACCTGCCCTACGATCACGGCATGAGTGGCGCCGTCAGGATTCTGCTGGTCGAAGACGATCTCGATATCGCCAACGCACTGATACCCGCGCTGCGGCGCTACGGGCTGATGGTGACGCACGTCCGGACCGCCGCCGACGCGCTCGCGGCGGACCCCGGCGACCTCGTTCTGCTGGACCTCGGGCTGCCCGACGGCGACGGCATCAACGTCTGCCGGCAGATCCGCACGGTCTCCGACGTACCGGTGATCGCGGTCACCGCGCGCGGCGAGGCGGCCGACCGGGTCCGCGGTCTGCGCAGCGGCGCCGACGACTACGTGGTGAAGCCGTTCGCGATCTCCGAGCTGCTGGCCCGCATCGATGCTGTACTACGCCGTACCGGTCTGCTCCAGCCCCGCCCGAGGGTGACCGTCGGCGACCTGACCGTGGACATCGAGGCCCGCACGGTCCAGGTGGCGGACAAGCCCATCAGCCTGACCCGCAAGGAGTTCGACGTGCTAGCTGTGCTGGCCGCCCACCACGGCCGGGTGGTGCCGCGCGAGCAGGTCGCGCTGTATGCCTGGCAGTCCGTCTTCGAGGCGTCGTCTCGGACGATGGACGTGCACGTCGCCAGCCTGCGGGCCAAGCTCGGCCGGCCCGAACTCGTCCAGACCATCCGCGGCGTCGGCTACCGCCTGGGTTCGGACTGACCGTTGCGTCGTCGCCTGCTGCAGTCCCTCGTCCCGATGGTGATCATCCTCGCCATCGTCGCTGCCGTACCGCTGGCCAACTTCATCGCCTCCGGCGCCTCCCGCACGCTCTTCCTGTCCCGCAGCAACGACGCCGACTGGTTCGCCACGATGGCCGAGTCGCCGCTGCAGACCGGCGACATCGCCAGCCTGCGCGAACTCGCCGTGCGCTACCACGAGCTCTACAACACCCCGGTCTTCGTCGTGGACGTCGACCGCCGGGTGATCGCGACCTCGCGCTCCGGCGTCGAGGTGAACGAACCCGATCTGAAGGCCGCCCTGAACAGCACGCTGGCCGGCCGGCTACCCGCCGAGCCGCCCGCGCTGTGGCCGTGGCAGTCCGGTGAGATGGTCGTCGCGCGCCCGGTGGTCAACAACGGCCGCGTGCTCGGCGCCGCCGTACTGCGGGTGCCCACCGACAAGGGGCGCGACCAGGTCGAGCGCGGGCTCCTGCTGCTGCTCGGCGGACTCCTGATCGGTATCGGCGCCGTCGTGATCGGCATCGTCCGGCCGGTCACCCGGTGGGTACTCCGGCCGCTCAACGACCTCGACAACGCGACCCACCAGGTCACCCGCGGCGCCCTGGACACCCGCGTCTCCACCGACGGACGAGCCCCCGAACTGCGCCGCCTCGGCGACAGCTTCAACTCGATGGCGCTCAGCCTGCACCAGGCCCGCCAGCGCGAACGCGAGTTCGTCGCGGACGCTTCACACCAGCTCCGTACGCCGTTGACTTCGGCCCGGATCCACATCGAAGGGCTGTCCCGGCTGTCCCCGACCGCCCGGTTCGCGTTGAGCGACATCGACCGGCTCGGGCGGATCGTGCAGCGACTGTCCCGGCTGGCCGGCTCGGACCGCCCAGGGGACATCGAGGGCAGCGACGACGCGCTGGACCTGGCTCAGGCCGTCAAGGAGCGCCTGGTCGGCTGGAAGGCCGTGTACGCCGCCGACGACCTGGAACTCATCATCGGCGAGATGGTCCCCGGTGGCGTCGCCCCCGAACTCGAGGTCGACGACATTCTCGACGTACTGCTCGACAACGCCTCGAAGTACGGCGCACCGCCGGTCGAGGTGTCCGTCACCCGCGACGGCACCGAGGTCGTCCTGTCCGTCCGCGACCACGGCCTCGGCCTCGGCTCCCGCGACCTGAAGAAGGTCGGCGAACGGTTCTGGCGCAGCGCCCACCACCGCGAGATGCCCGGCACCGGCCTCGGCCTCGCCATCGTCCGCTCCGAAGCCGCCCGGGTCGGCGGCCGGGTCGTTGCCCGCCCACCGATCGGCGGCGGCCTGGTCATCGAAGTCCGGGTCCCCCTCATCGAGGACTACGACATCTAATGAGTGCCCGGATCCACTCGGTCGATCAGCTCCTCGACGTTCTTGATCGGATCGTCGCGTCCAGTGATCGCGGGGACCGGTCGGAGGACTCCGCCGCGGAGTACTGGACCGGCTTGTTGACGACGCCGGGACACCCGTTGGCGACGACGCTGCCGGATGAGCCACTGGTCGACTGGCATGAGCGTGGACTGCTGGGGAATCTGGCCGGAGCTCGCGTGCTCGATATCGGGTGCGGTGGCGGGCGCAACAGCAAGTGGTTCGCTGAGCAGGGTGCCACGGTGGAAGGTATCGACCTGGCGGCGCCGTTGCTGGAGATCGTCCGGCCGAGGATGCCCTCGTCCGTGACACTTACCGCAGTGAATGTTCTGCGTGATCCGTTGCCGGCCGGGCAGTTCGACGTCGTCTACGACTCGGGCTGTTTCCATCACATCGCGCCGCACCGACGGATCACCTATCTCGAGCGGGTGCTTCCGATGGTTCGCCCCGACGGGAGATTCGGGATCGTCACGTTCGCCGCCGAGCAGATGGAGACGCCACCCGATCAGGAGATCATCTTCACCGGCGACACGGCCGGCGGGATGGCCTTCACACTCGGCGATCTCGAGGCGATCTTCGGCGTACTGAAGCCCGTCGAGCTGCGCGCGGTCAGCACGGATCGTGGCGATGCGTTCGGCGCCGAGTTCCTCAACGCGGCCTTGTTCACCACAAGCTAGATGTGGTTGGCGCGGTACCAGCGTTCGGCTGCGGGGTGGAGCGGGATGGGCATGGTGGCGACGGCGGAGCGGGCGTCGAGTGAGCCTGCTTCGGCGTGGTAGGTCATCAGGTCGGCCTGGCGGCGGAACATCGTGTTGAGGGTCCACCACGCCCAGGAGTCCGACAGGCCGCGCCGGGCCAGCAGGTAGTTGGGGATGGCGAGGGTCGGCACCGAGCTCGACAGTGAATAGACCGACGGCGGGATGGACGACAGGATGTAACCGCCGAACCGCTTGAGCGCGATCTGCTCCGCGAGGCTGCCGATGTCGACCAGCCGGAAGCCGATCGTCGACTGCAGGCTCTTGATCGGATCGGTCGGCAGGCCGCCGCTCCAGATCAGGGCGTCGATACCCCCCGGCTTGCTGGGTTCCTTCGCCCGCTGGGTCAGCTGCGCCACCGCGGTCTGGAGATCGAAGTACTTCGCCTTCACGTTGACCTTGGCCGCCTTGAGGATGCGACCGGCGACCACCCTGGTCCCGGAGTTCACCGGACCGATGTTGACGTCCTTGTTCCGCAGGTCCTCGACCTTGAAGATGTTCGAGGCGGTCGGTACGACGACGTGGACGTAGTTGTCGTACGCGCGGGCCAGCGCAGTGAAGCGCAGTGCGCCCGAGCGGAAGTCGTCCTGGCCGTCCCAGGCGTCGAGCGCCACGTCGGACGAGCTGAAGCCGAGGTCCGCGCTGCTGGTGGCCAGCATCCTCAGGTTCTGCAGCGAGCCCGAGGTGTTGATGGTGCTCATCGAGACCCCGGTCACCTCGGTGACCAGCTTCGCCAGCCCGTCGCCGTACGTCGCGTAGACACCGCCCTTGTTCCCGGTCGCGAACCGCGCGGGTCCGTCCGGCGCCGGCTCGTCGGAGCGTCCGCGCGAGCATCCGGGGGTGATCAGGGCCGCCGTGGCAGCGGCTCCCATTCCGAGCACACTCCGGCGATTCAACAGGCGGGGACGGTCCATGGGGACCAACCTAGAGGGCAGGCGGGTACGCCGTCACGCGGTGTGCTGGAACGAACAGGTCTGGACGGGCCCCTGCCTCGTGTGACAGCGTTGTCAACGCAGCCCGGCCCCGCGGCCGCGCAGACCCATCGGCAAGACCCGTCATCGGAGGATGATTTCGTGCACGACGACCGTCAACTCATCGAGGAGCGGCTCCAGCGCGCCCTGCGGGAGCGGATCCGCCCCGCGATCTACGGCGCGGCCGTCCCGCTGGACATCAAGGTGTGGCACGCACCTGGTGAGCCGGTGACCCCAGCCGAAGCGCTCGCGGCCAGTTACGAGCCGGCCGAGATCGGCCAGCCCTGGGGTGCGCCCTGGGGGACCGCGTGGTTCCACTTCAGCGGCCAGGTGCCGGCCGAGTGGGCCGGCCGCGAGATCGAGGCCGTCATCGACCTCGGCTTCAGCGGCGGCCCGGGCTTCTCCGCGGAGGGCCTGGTGCACACCACCAAGGGCGTCCCGCTGAAGGGCCTGCACCCGCGCCAGACCTACGCGCCGCTGTCCATCCTCGGACCGGACGGTGCGGCGGCGTCGCCGGGCGACCAGATCGAGTTCTACGTCGAGGCCGCCGCCAACCCCGAAGTACTGGGCCCGAACGGCTTCGCCCCGACCGACCTCGGCGGGAAGCCGGAGGCCGGCGGCACGCCGATCTACCAGCTGACCCGCGCCGACCTGGCCGTCTTCAACGCCGAGGTCTGGGATCTGATCCTCGACCTCGAGGCGCTGGACGGCCTGCAGAAGGAGCTGGCCCCGCAGGAGCCGCGCAGTCGCGAGATCCTGCGCGCACTGAGCCGCGCGCTCGACGTACTGGACTACGAAGACGTTCCCGGTACGGCGTCCGCGGCCCGCACCGAGCTTGTCGACGTTCTGAGCCGTCCCGCCCACTCCAGCGCGCACCAGCTGTCCGCCGTCGGCCACGCACACATCGACTCCGCCTGGCTCTGGCCGTTGCGCGAGACCCGTCGCAAGGTGGCCCGGACGGTCTCGAACGTCGCCACCCTGGCGGAGGAGTACCCGGAACTCGTCTTCGCCTTCTCCCAGGCCCAGCAGCACGCCTGGGTGAAGGACAACTACCCCGAGGTCTGGGAGCGGCTGAAGAAGGCCGTTGCCGACGGCACCATCGTCCCGGTCGGTGGCATGTGGGTCGAGTCCGACACCAACCTGCCCGGCGGCGAGGCGCTGGCTCGCCAGTTCGTGCACGGCAAGCGGTTCTTCCTGGACGAGTACGGGATCGACACCCAGGAGGTCTGGCTGCCGGACTCGTTCGGCTACACCGCGGCACTGCCGCAGCTGGTGAAGCTGTCCGGCTCGAAGTGGTTCCTGACCCAGAAGATCTCCTGGAACCAGAAGAACAAGTTCCCGCACCACACCTTCTGGTGGGAGGGCCTGGACGGGACGCGGGTGTTCACCCACTTCCCGCCGATCGACACCTACAACTCCGACCTGTCCGGCCGCGAGCTGGCGCACGCCCAGCGCAACTTCGCCGAGAACGGCGCCGCGACCCGCTCGCTGGTCCCGTTCGGGTACGGCGACGGCGGTGGCGGCCCCACCCGCGAGTTCGTCGCGACGGCCCGCCGGGTGGCGAACCTGGAGTCCTCGCCGCGGGTGACGATCGAGTCCCCGACCGAGTTCTTCAGCGCGGCCCAGGAGGAGTACCCGAACGCGCCGGTCTGGTCCGGTGAGCTCTACCTGGAGATCCACCGCGCGACGTACACCTCGCAGGCCAAGACCAAGCAGGGCAACCGGCGCAGCGAGCACCTGCTCCGCGAGGCCGAGCTCTGGTCGGCGGCGGCCGTGGTCGCGGGCAAGCTCGACAGCTACCCGTACGCCGAGCTGGACCGGATCTGGAAGGCCGTACTGCTGAACCAGTTCCACGACATCCTGCCCGGCAGCTCGATCGCCTGGGTGCATCGCGAGGCCGAGGCCACCTACGCCCGGCTGGCCGACGAGCTCGAAGCGATCATCGCGAAGGCTCAGCAGGCGCTCGCCGGTGAGGGTTCGGACCAGATCGTCTTCAACGCCGCTCCGCACAGCCGCGAAGGCGTTGCCGGTCTGGGCGCCGGTGTTGCGGCCGGCGCGGGTCAGGTCGCGACCATCGACGGTCACGTGCTCGACAACGGGCTGATCCGGGTCACCGTCGACGAACGCGGTCTGATCACTAGCCTGTACGACGTGGAGGCCGGCCGCGAGGTGATCGCACCGGGCGGCGTCGCGAACCTCCTGCAGCTGCACGTGGACACCCCGAACCAATGGGATGCCTGGGACGTCGACTCGTTCTACAAGAACAACGTCCGCGACGTCACCGAGGTCGACACGGTGGACTTCTCGGTCGAGGGCGGCGTCGCCACGGTCGTGGTGAAGCGCTCCTTCAACCGGTCGACCGTCACCCAGACGCTGCGGCTGCGCCCGGGCACCAAGCGGGTCGACATCGAGACCGCGATGGACTGGCACGAGTCGGAGAAGTTCCTCAAGGCGGCGTTCCCGGTGGATGTACACGCCGACCGGTCCGCCTCGGAGACGCAGTTCGGGCACATCTTCCGGCCGACCCACCAGAACACCTCGTGGGACGCGGCGAAGTTCGAGATCGCGGCGCACCGCTGGGTGCACGTCGGCGAGCCCGGCTACGGCGTCGCGGTGGTGAACGACTCGACGTACGGGCACGACATCAACCGGACCGCCCGCGAGGACGGTGGCACCACGACCACGATCCGTACGTCGCTGATCCGGGCGCCGCGGTTCCCCGATCCGCAGACGGACCAGGGTCTGCACGTCGTCAACCACGCCCTCGTCGTCGGCGCCGGCATCCCGGAGGCGATCGAGGAGGGCTACCGGATCAACCTGCCGGAGCGCGTCGTCAGCGGCTCGGCCGGCGTCGACCCGATCGTTGCCGTCGACAACGGAAACGTGATCGTCGAGGCGGTCAAGCTGGCCGACGACCAGTCGGGTGACGTCGTCGTCCGGCTGTACGAGTCGTCCGGCGGCCGGTCCCGCGCGAGCCTCACGCCGGGCTTCCGGGCCGGCGCGGTCACCGAGGTCGACCTGCTCGAGCGCACCCTGGCCGAGCGCGACCTGGTCAACGGCGCCGTCTCCTTCGAACTCCGCCCCTTCCAGATCCTCACCTTGCGCTTCACCCGCGCCTGAGTCTTGGACACCTAATGAGGGCCTTGAACATGTCATTTCATGTTCAAGGCCCTCATACCTTGTACTAGCCTGCTCTGGCGTTTCGCCGTACGTCGGACCACGCAGCGTCGGTGCACAACTCGCACGACTGCCCTTCGAACACGGCCGCCGCGGAGGAGTCGCCGGTCAACTGGTAGGCGAACCAAGCGGTGATCACACCCCGGAAGCCACCGCCGTCGCCTGTGGGCTCGAAGTGTGTTGCTCCGCGCAACGAGCCGTAGACCGCCGGGACCTGGGTCGCCTGCTGCCACATCGCAACCACCAGCGGCGCCGGAACGATCACGTCGCTGGCTCCCGACAGGAACAACACCGGTCCCCGCAACTGCCCCGGCGCCGCCAACGGACCCGGCTCGATCGGAACGGTCGTGTCGATCCGCGAATCCACTCCGGCGTTCACCGCCCCCATCCCACCTTGCGAGTGCCCCGCAGCACCAATGTGCTCGAGATCCACATGCCGGTAGAACTCACTAGCCGGATCGCCGTCGAACCTCGCCAGCAGGTCGATCCCCGCCCGCATCTCCAACCCCGTACCAGAAAACGGCGTATTGGCCGCCGCCACAATGAACCCATAACTAGCCAGATGCCTCAGCAGCCCGGTGTAAACCACCGGCACCGCAAACGTCCCATTCCCCCACACCACCACCGGCCGCCGCCCACTAAGCGCCGCCGGATAGTAAAGCGTGTACCCCGCCAACACCTCCACTTTCACGGCCGACGGTCCGGGCTCCGACCACCGCGCGTCGATCCCCGCAGGCGATGCATAGGTAACACCGGCAGGAACCAGCAATGTAATTGCTGTTAGCAACGAAATCAGCAATCCACGGAATCTCTTCATCGGGCTGCCTTTGCGACCAGGTCGCCGAAGGCGGCCATGCCTTGAGCGCTGGGGTGGAGAGGGGCGGCGATCGAGCTGGGGATGAGGCCTTCCAGCCATCGGCTGCCGACTGGCGCGCAGGCGTCGTGGCCGATGCTTGGGGTACGGAGATCGACGTACTGCGCGTCGTGCGCCGCCGCCTCGCGCGCCAGCATGGTGTTGAGCCGATCCACCGTCGCCTGCAGATAGTTCGCATCCTCCGGCCAGACCGGAACCAACGGATAGCACCCATTGGGCCGCACATAAGTCCCGCATCCCGTCACCAGCACCTTCGCGTGCGGCGCCAACTCATGGATCCGTTCCAGTGCAGCCCCGACAGCCGGCCCCGTCTCAGTGATCCGAGCTGCCAGCTGATCCTTCCCACCCGCCGTGAACCGAGCCTTACAAGAGGTCCCCAGCGGCGCAGGCAACACATTGATACAGCTCAGTGCCGCAGTGACCAGCCCGGTGTCGTTTCCGCCGATGGCGACCGTCACCAGATCGGTCGTCGACTTCAGCGCGGAGAACTGCGGCGCCACAAACCCGAACTGCTTCCCCGTGAAGTCCGGCACCACCGCCCCCGAACAAGTCACGTCGGTCAATCGAGCCCCCAACTGCTGAGCGGCGACATGCGGATAGTTCACCCCCGAGCGCAGACAGGCGAGGTCGATCTGCCAGGGAATCAGCGGCCCCGCCGCCGACGAGTCGCCGAGCGCGACGTACTCGATCGATGCCGCCTGCGCACTCGGCGCCAGCACCCCGGCCAGCAGAACGGTCACCGCCCCGACCGCCGCCAGCAGCCTTCCTCGTGGTCGATCCATCATCATCACCCTCCGCAGTTCGGTTGTCACAGGTAATGTTCGACCACAAAGCCACCCCCGGTCAGTGGGGCGAAGCCCAGACTTCACGAGGTGATCGTTGTGACAGATCACAACAACTGGTCGCTGTCAGCCGGTGGCACGCCGGTCCACCAGATCCTGTCCAGCAATCTCGGCACCCTCGTCGACCAGGTCCTCGACGCGCTGGTCGTCGAGATCCCGCTCTACGCCCAGCTCCCGCGCGAGGAGCTCCAGGGCGACATCCGCCGCGTCATCGACCGCAGTCTCCGGGCGTTCGTCGACACCTTCCGCACCGGCGTCGTACCGACCGGGCCGACCCTCGACCCCCTCCGCGAATCCGCCACCCGGCGCGCCGAGGAAGGCGTCCCACTCGAAGCCCTGCTGGCGGCATACCACCTCGGCGGCCGGATCTGCGCGGACTTCGTCGCGGCCGGCTTCCGCCCCGACGAACTCTCCGACGCGCTCACCCTCAACCGCCTCATCCTCGACTTCCTGCAAAGCGTCACGGCAGCGGTGTCGGCCAGCTACTTCGAGGAACGCCAGACCATCGCCGGCGAGGACCAGGCCACCCGGCAGTCCCTCCTGACCGCCCTCCTCGACGGCGCCCCCACCGCCGAGATCGCCCGTCGATCGGGCCTCCGGCTGCCCAGCCGGTACGTCGTACTCGGGCTGGCGTTCGGCGCGCACGCGGACGAACTGCAACCGGGTGTCGACACCAAGATCGTTGCCCGCCGCAAACTTCGCCGGATCCGGGTCGAACTGGACCGCACCCCGGCCGGACCGGCGATCTCGAGCCTGTCCGCCGACGACGGCATCGCGCTGCTCGCCGAAGAGGTCCCGCTCGACGAGCTGAGAACCCGGCTGAGCCGGGCGGCCGGCGCACAGGTGACCATGACGGCGACCACGGCCGCGCCGGACGAAGTACCAGGAGCAGCGACGCTGGTCCGCGAGCTACTGGAGGTCGCGAGGATCTACCGGCTGCCTCCCGGCGTACACCGGCTCGATGATCTCGTCCTCGAATACCAACTGACCCGCCCAAGCCCAGCCCGCGACCAGTTGGCCCGGCTGATGACGCCCCTCACCACCCGCCCAGACCTCCTGGAAACCTTGCGCTGCTATCTGGCCAACTCAAGAAGCAGACGACAGACAGCTGCCGATCTCCACCTCCACGCCAACACCGTCGACTACCGCCTCCGCCAGGTAGCCAAACTCACCGGCCTCGACCCAGCCCAAGCCAACCAACTCCCCCACCTAGTAGCCGCCCTCGCCGCCCACGACGCCGGACAGCAGCCCGCGGGCGCCATCTGAGGGACCGCACGCGTTCACCAAGCTGTCGTAGCGTTGAGCTCGGACTTGGAGGTGGCAATGACGACGCCCTTGTTGGGATCGCGGACGCTTGATCGGGAGACGGCGAAGGCGCTGCCGCCGGGGTCGAAGTTGCCGACGCTGGTGCAGACCTTCTTGTTCGCCGGGCATCGGAAGACATTCTTTCCGCGATTGCGGGCCCGGTACGGCGATGTGTTCACGGTCCGGCTGGTGCCGGGGAGCCGGGTGTGCGTGGTGCTCAGCCGGCCGGAGCACATCCGCGAGGTGTTCAGTACGGCGCCGGCCATCGTTCATGCGGGTGAGGGAAATACCGCGCTGGAGCCGATCATGGGCAAGCACTCGTTGCTGCTGGTCGACGACGACGATCACGTCCGGATGCGTCGTCAGCTGATGCCGGCCTTCAACGGCGCCGCCTTGCGTGGGTACTCCGAGATGATCGCCCGGCTGGCCCGCGACGAGGTCGAGCAGTGGCCGATCGGGAAGCCCTTCCGGGTGCACGACCGGATGCGTGATCTCACCCTCGAAGTCATCCTGCAGGTGGTGTTCGGGGTGACGGATTCCGATCGGCTGGAGCGGCTGCGACCGCTGGTGGAGAAGGTGGTCTCGGTCCGGCCGATCATCATGCTCGGTGGTTTCTACCCGAGCCTGCTGAAGCTGCCGCCGTGGCGGACGTTCCTGCGCGCGCAGGAGCAGGTCGACGAGATCCTGTACGACGAGATCGCCCTCCGGCGCAACGATCCACAGCTTGCCGAGCGCAACGACGTACTCTCCAAACTCCTTGCCGCAGGCAACTGGACTGACGTCGAACTGCGCGACCAGCTGGTGACGTTGCTGCTGGCCGGGCACGAGACGACGGCGACGTCGCTGGCCTGGGCCTTCCACGAGCTGGCCCGCATGCCTGAACTCCTGCGGACGAGTCAGCAGGCTGCTGACGAAGGCAACGACGACTACCTGGAAGCAATCGCCAAGGAGTCGTTGCGTCTGCATCCGGTCGTGTACCAGATCGGCCGGCGGCTTACGGAGACCACGACCATCGCCGGCTACAAACTCCCGCGCGGCACCACCCTGATGGCGGCAATCGGCCTGGTCCAAGGCGACGAGCAGAACTTCCCGCAGGTGGACGAGTTCCGCCCCGACCGCTTCCTCGGCGACAACCCACCGGCTCCCGGCACCTGGATCCCCTTCGGCGGCGGCACCCGCCGCTGCATCGGCGCCGGCTTCTCCCTCCTCGAAGCCACCGAGATCCTCCGAGCCGCCCTCACCCGGTACGACGTACACCCGGTCCGCCAAGCCCCAGAGAAGCCGACCCCTCGCAACGTGACCCTGGTCCCTTCCAGAGGCGCCGAAATCACCGCCACCTCCCGCTGACCGACACATTGCGTCCGAAGAAGTGAGGGGGACGTCCCTCCGCTTCTTCGGACGTAAGGCGGTCAGTCCTCCAGGTCGCCGATGTCGCCGAGGTCTACGTCGCGGACGTCGGCGAGATCGGTTTCGTCCTCGTCGTCGAGTTCGAAGGGTTCGTCGTCGTTGACCACGTGGACTGCTGCTTCCTCGGCGCTGGCGGCGGCGCCGTCGAAGCCGACGTCTTCGGCGACCAGGTCCTTCTCGTCGTCGGAGTGGGCGCCCTCGTCCGGCGCGACCAGTCGTCCGGAGCGGGCCTCGCCGACCTCCGGGCCGCCGACGTTCTCGTCCTCCTCGGCGTACGGATCGATGTCCGGCTCCTCCTGCGCGATCCGCTGGTCCAGCGTCTCGCCCTCCAGCGCCTCCTCGGCGGTGGTGCCGAAGCCTTCACCCGCGGACCACTTCTCCGGCGGCGAGTAGCCCTCGTCGAGCAGATCGTCCACGCCGCGATCGTTCAGCGTGTCCTCGGGCTGCAGCTGGTCCTCGTCGTCGACGCTGTAGCTGCCGTAGTCCTCACGGTTGTTCTCGGTCATGCTCCCACCCTGACCGTCCGCGAGGGTTGAATCAAGGCAGAGCGCGGTGGGTACTCCATGATGGTCAGATGGATCCGGTCCGGCTGACCCTGGAACAGCTGCGTGAGCTGCGCGACGACATCGCTCCGCAGGCCGCTCGCCGGTCCAGGGCGTCCGTACGCCGGCGCGTGGACCGCTGGCGCGACCGGGCCTTCTTCATCGCCCAGTGCGCGCTCGCCGCCGGTGTCGCCTGGGGCCTGGCCCGCTACGTCGTCGGCCACAAAGTGCCCTTCTTCGCTCCCGTCGCGGCGATGATCTGCCTCGGCTTCAGCTTCGGCCAGCGGCTGCGGCGAGTCGCGGAGGTGATGGTCGGCGTAGCGGTCGGCGTCGGTGTGGGCGACCTGTTCGTGAAGATGTTCGGCACCGGCGTACCCCAGATCGTCTTCGTCGTGGCGCTCGCGATGAGCGTCGCCGTCCTCCTCGGTGCCGGCACCCTGATGGTCACCCAGGCCGGCGTCCAGGCGGCGATGGTCACGACCTTGCTGCCCGATCCAGGCGCCGGCTTCAGCCGCTGGCTCGATGCCGCGCTCGGCGGAGCGGTCGCGTTGGCAGCGGCAACGATCGCGCCCGCCGCCGCGATTCGGCGCCCCCGGCAACAAGCTTCCGCCGTACTGAACGAGCTCGCCGCCCTCCTGGTCGAGACCGCCGACGGCCTCCGGACCCACGACGAGGCCGCTCTCACCGACGCCCTGCGCCGCGCTCGCGCCAGTGAGGGCCTGCTGGGCGATCTGCGCAGCGGCGCCGCCGAGGGCGTCGCGGTGGTCCGGATGTCCCCATTCCGGCGCCGGCATCGCGGCCGGGTCCAGGAGATCGCCGACCTGGTCGTCCCGCTCGACCGGGCGATCCGCAACCTCCGGGTCCTGGTACGCCGGGCAGCCGTCTCCGTCTGGCGCGGTGAGGTGATCCCGCCGGAGTACCCGCAACTCCTCGAACGCCTCGCCGACGGCACCCGGCTGATCGCGGAATCTCTCTTCGAACCGGCTGCCGACGTGGCGGCCCATCGCGTCCTGGGCGAACTCGGCCGGCGTACGGCGGATCTCCCGACTCCGGCCGGTCTCTCGGCCGTCGTGGTGCTCGGCCAGATCCGCTCGACCATCGTCGACCTGCTTGAGCTCACCGGTACGACGTACGAGGAAGCTCGCGAACTCGTCCCGCTGCGCCCCGACGGTCTGGACGAGAAATAGGCCTCCTCGGGCCATGTGTCGCCGATCACACGAAAAAGTTTCGGCGGATCCCCGTCATACCTGGTGCCCAGGTGCGTCTCACAGGCATGACGATCCACCGATTGATGAGTGTTCTCGCCGCTGAGCGTGGCGAAGAGACCCCCGCGGCGGACGCCGCCCCTGACGACCGGAGCGACGCCGCCGCCGAGCACTAAGGCGCGAACCGGACGGACGGGCAGGCGACGCACCCGGACGGTCTCCCCCACCGAGGTAGACCGCACGGAGAGTCGCACGACGCACGAGGCGCCCCTGTGCGCTGCGTCGCCTGCACCGTCACCCGCGCTCCAGCCACAGCCGGAGCGCCGAGAACCACCCGGCAGTTTTCCTGACGCCGCTTGCGCGAGGCTCAGGGCAACCAGCCGGGTGGTTCTTCTTTTACTGAACGACCGTGATCTCCGTAGTCACCGAGTTCGCGATGAAGCATTCCTCGTGCGACAGGTGGTGGATCCGGTCCAGCGTCGCCGCGTCCGGCGCCTCACCGGCGAAGGTGATCTTCGGGTGCAGCGTCACCTGGGTGATCGCCAGTTTGCCGTTCGCGTTCTTCGCCATCACGCCGACCGCGTGATCGTCGTAGGAATCGACCACCAGCCGCTTCTTGGCCGCGATCGCGAGGAAGGTCAGCATGTGGCAGGACGACAGCGCCGCCACGAACGCCTCCTCCGGATCGACCGGGCCCGGATTGCCCAGGTACGCCGGATTGGCGGACCCGGGCACGGTGATGCCGCCGTCGAAGCGCCACTCGTGGTCCCGGTTGTAGGTGTCATAGGTGAACTCGTACTCACCACGGCTCCAACTCACATCGACCACGTGCTCCGACATGTCGCGATCATCCCTCCGAAATCCCTGCCGGCACCTTGGCCGATGCCGTCACCGGGTTGCATCGTACGGCGAGGTGCCCAGGCAGCTGGGCGACGAAGTCACTGTCGTAGCGCGCTGCCATCCCGGCCACCGGGAAGTCGGTGGTCACGTACTGCGCACCACTGGCCAGCGCGATGCCGAGCCGGCTGTAGTCCTTGTCCCGGATCGTCGCCATCGGCTCGTCCGAGCGGGTCCGGACCAGGTAACCCTTCGTCACCAGCCGCTGGATCTCGGCCTGGTTCACACCGCGCGGGTCGTTCACCTCGGTGATCGCGGCGTCCGGCTCGCCCTCGGGACCGCGGGTGAAGACCGCCCGGCCCTCCAGGTTCGGCTTGCCCTCGCGGTACAGGTCGCGGATCTCGCCGGGACCGCCGTTGTCGAAGTAGAACATCACCTTGCCGCGGGCCCGGTTCAGCGTCGGCCAGCCCTTGGTCAGCACCGACTGCTCCAGCGTCAGGCCGGGCTTGCGAACGGTGTCCGGCGTGATCAGGTCATCTGGCGAGAAGACCGAGCGGATCTCGGTGTCGACGCTGTTCAGGTTGGTCAGGTCCCACGGCGGCGCCTTCACGCCACCGGCGGCGACCACCTGCGGGTCGGACTGCTTCAGTTCGAGGTTGATCGAGATCGGCGCGGCGTTCGGGTGCGCGTCGGTCCAGGTCTTCACCTGCTGCAGACAGATCACGAAGGTCCGGCAGTTGGTGTTGTAGTCGAAGTCCGGGACGTGCATCACCTTGATACCGGGCTGGGCCAGCGCCGGGTCGGTGAGCGGGCCCTGGCCGGTGAGTTTCCGGATCAGCGGGTAGGTGTACAGACCACCGGCCGGGTCCGGGAACAGGTCGAACTCCAGCGTCCGGACTCGCTGGTCCTCCAGCTGCTGCGAGACCGGAGCGTGCGAGTACCAGAGGTCGGGCGAGCCCGGGTTCAGCTGCTTCTGCACGGCCTGCTCGGCTGGAGACAGCTCCCGGTGGTACGAGTTGTGCGAACCGATCTGCTGGATCTGGTTCATCTGCAGCGCCGAGTTCCCCGCGGTGCGCAGGGTGTCGGTGCCGGGCATCTGCTTGGCGGGGGTCAGGGCGGCGCCGGCCAACCCACTCAGGGCGACGGTCACGGATGCGACGCCCGCGACCATCTTGTTGCCGATCTGCATCTGGATCTCCTCTTGGGACCTGGCGGTCGATCTGATGATGAGTCTGGTCCGGTCCGGTGTCACCAACCTGACCGGAAGCTGTCATGGCACCGAACCACCGAAGGAAAAGCAAAGGGGGCATGTACTGCACAGGTTGATGACAGCCTGGGTGGTTTTGGCAACGTTGTCGCTTTCGGCGGGCACAATGAAGGCATGGTCACCATGTCAGCGGGTGCGGAGCACGGGCCGGGCGCCGATACGGCGTACCCGTTGCGCCGGACGCCCACCCAGGACCGGGCCAACCGGCAGGTCGAACGGATCCTGGACGCCGCCTGTGCCGAGGTGGTCGAGCGCGGGTACGACGCGGCGTCCACCAGCAGCATCGCCAAGCGCGCCGAGATCGCCGTCGGCAGCGTCTACCGGTACTTCCCGGACAAGCGGACCCTGATCCAGGCCATCGAGCGCCGCAACCAGCACCGTTACACCGAGGCCGTCCGGGAGCGGCTGGCCGTCGTCGAGGACTGGCGGCAGGCGGTCGACGTCACGCTGGACACCTTCCGGGAGATGCACCGGACCGATCCGGGCTTCCGTGCGGTGGTGCTGAGCGGACTGGGCGATCCGGATCTGGAGGTCGCGCCGGGCGAGTTCGACGACCAGCACGCGGGCGAGTTCGCCGAGCTGCTCGGACTGCGCTTCGGAGCCCGGGACACCGAAGAGTTCCGCCTCAGCGTCACCCTGACAATCGCCATGGGCGAAGCCCTGGCCCACCTAGCCGACCGACTCCCTCCCGAAGCCGCCGCCTACGTCCTAGCCCAAGGCCGCCCCGCCTTGCACCGCCTCCTCGAACCCCACCTGCCGTAGTACGAACCGGCCCGGCCGCGGCGGCGTTTCGCCGCCGCGCCTGCTCTGACTGGAGCAGGAATGAGAAGACCCCCGTCGCGAGGACGAGGGATGAGGTGCACCGGTCTGGGCTCGTCTGCCACTACCGGCTCCTGGAGCAAACAGCTCCAGGGGTAAGGAATGTCAGGGCTGTGGAACAGGGTCCGATGAGCGCGGGCCTGAGGTCGGCCAGTGGCTGACTCGTCCCGCGACCCGGGCCCGGCGTGGCGCCCGTACGTCGTAGCTCACGATCACGCGATCGTTCTTGGCGTAGACGAACTTGCTGTTCACCGGCATCTTGCGCTGGACCTCGAACGGTCCCTCGCCGTGCCGGGTGTAGTACTCGACGGTGATCTCGTGGTACTCCGCCGGAGCACCGCCGACCAACTGACCACGGATCGGGCCGCGCACGCGCACCACCCGTCCCGCCGTCTTCTCCTCACCGGGATCGCGGCGTCTCACTCCCGCGACCACGTCTGCCACGATGCATGCTGCGACCAGCAGCACCAGGCCGAATCCACCGAATACAACGATAGTCAACATGGCACTCACCCCCGACGCGTCGCCCGCGGACGGCGCGGTCGTAGTTGTCGATAACAGCTCGCGCGGCCTTCCCGCACATCGGTTCTGACGCCACCCAGAATGCGCCGGTTCCCACGTTCTGACAAAAGATTTGTAGTCGTCATACGAACGAGGGGGAACAGCCCGCGCGCCGGATACTACGAAGCGCGGACCAGGTACTACGAATCGCCGAGCATGCCGAATTCGTACGCCGCCGGAACCGGCCGATCCGTGCCGAGCCGTTGCTGGACTTCCCGCCAGAGACCGGCCAGATCGTTGGCTCCCTCGCGCAAGCCGGGCAGCTCGATCCCCTCCTCCAGCAGTGCCTCGGCGCCCGCCGGATCGCCCTGCTCCATCAGCAACCGAACCAGCGCCAGCCGGATCCGCGGATCATCCAGCAACGCACCCGCCTGCTCGAGGATCCTCGTCGCGATCGGACCACCGACGGCATCCAGCGCCTCAGCCAAGAGTTCGACCTTGCCGGTCGAACTCAACCCCACCGCAAGCTCCCAGTAGTTCTCCTCGCCAGTCACAACCGCGAGATTGCGATAGGCCCACGAGTTCGGCTGCAACTCCACAGATCGCTTCCACGCCTCGATCGCGCCATCGGAGTCGTCCACAGACCACCGCGCGACCCCACGGTGATACCAGCTCAGCCAGTTGTCGTCCTCGACCGCTTCCAGCAACTCGCGCCAGCCCACAAGCGTTCCGTCCGGCGCGACCTGGCGATCAGTCGCAGGCAGTCGCCCTTCGAGCACCGGCAACCACGCCTGTTCCCGCTCCGACATGGTTTCCTCGGCGAACGGCGTACCGGCGGAGACTCTCCAGCCCGTACGCCGCAACTCCAGCGCTCCCCATCCCGAACCGGTCACCAACCGCTCCGACGGCACCGCATCCGCGACGGTCAGCCAGTCTTTCTCGCGATCAGCCAGTTCTGTTGCGCTGAGCAACGACTCCAACCTGGAGTCAACCCCCGATCGAGCCGCCTCCCAGTCGGCGTGCGCCACGGCCGGATCCACAGCGAGCCGCCCATAAGCTTCGAGCCAATGCCAAGACGTTGCTGCAGGCAACTTCAAGTGCTCGAGCTGGGTCCGCGCCAGACCGGCCTGGATCTCGCAGTACCCGTCATTCGTGATCCCAGGCGACAACCATTCCTGCCAACGCCGGCCACCGACGCTCTCGCCCCAGACGAACATCTTCCGCCCGCGCAGCCGTTCGGTCGAGGTCTGCACCAAACCGTTGCCATCGGCATCGAGTGCCGCGATCCACGGGCGCTGACCAGGAAGCGGTTCGAAGAAGAAGTCGATCGCGCGGCGATGGTTCATCGGATAGCTGAGGTCGACGCCGTCCTGCGTCGGCACGTCGACCAGGTCGAGGCGGTTGCCGTAGCCGTGTTGCCAGGCCTGGTCCGCGGGCACCACCACGCGGGTCCGCGGCGTCTGCTCGACGGCGATGTTCGACCACCAGTACGCCGGCACCGGTTCGCTCGACGGATTCTGGATCCGCGCACCGACGTACAGGAAGTCCGAATCCTCGGGGAGCCAGAAGTCGAGTTGGGTGACGAGGTTGCGGGTGCGCTCCCACTCCCAGAGCCGCAGGATCGGCGTACCGTCCGGGCCTTCTACTCGGGCGGCGTGCATCGGGGAGCAGGTGCCGGTCCAGTGGCCGGTGCTGCCGAGGTTCCACTCGACGCCGCCGGCGAACCAGGCGTTGCGGAGGGCGAGGTTGGCCGGCTGGAGCACCGGGTTGCGGTAGAGCAACTCTTGGCCGCTTGTTTTGTGGACGAGCGAGTAGAGGCGGCCGCCGAGGCCCGGCAGGACGGTGGCTTTGAGATGCGCGTTCTCGAGGACCAGCGTCGGGATGTCCTGCTGGACGAGTTTTCGGTCGTAGCCGTCCTGCTGCAGGCAGGGCAGGACGGTGCCGAGTCCGCCGTACTCGATGTTCTCCTGCATCTCGGCGGGCAGCTCGTGGTGGTTCTCGAAGAGCGGCTTGGAAGTCCGCCGGAGCGGCGGGAAGGGGTTCTCCGCGCCGAGGTCGGCGGTGGGGAGTCGGAGATCCTGCACAGAAAGAGTCGTCACGACCCTCATCCTTGCAAGAACGCGCAAGGTGGGTCCAGGGCTGCACCGGCTTCCGGACGGCGTCCGCTATACATGAGGGACTGCGCTGGGGAGCGGACTCCCGCGCCTGGTGAGGGGTGGCACGTGGACGCTGATGTGATCGTCGTCGGAGCGGGGCTGGCCGGGCTGGCTGCCACCGCCGAACTGGCCGACGCGGGCAAGAAGGTGCTCCTGCTCGACCAGGAACCGGAGGCGTCTCTGGGCGGCCAGGCGTTCTGGTCCTTCGGCGGCCTGCTGTTCGTCGACTCCCCCGAACAGCGCCGGCTCAAGATCAAGGACTCCCGCGACCTGGCCTGGCAGGACTGGCTCGGTTCGGCCGGCTTCGACCGGCTGGACGACGAGGACAAGTGGGCCCGGCAGTGGGCCGAGGCGTACGTCGACTTCGCGGCCGGCGAGAAGCGGCAGTGGCTGTACGACCAGGGCGTCCGGTTCTTCCCGGTCGTCGGCTGGGCCGAGCGTGGCGGGTACAACGCCGACGGGCACGGCAACTCGGTGCCGCGGTTCCACATCACCTGGGGCACCGGGCCGGGGCTGGTCGCGCCGTTCGAGCGCCGGGTGCGCGAGGCGGTAGCGAAAGGTCTGGTGGAGTTCAGGTTCCGGCATCGAGTGGATGAGCTGACGGTCACCGGTGGCGTCGTCGACGGGGTCAGCGGGAAGGTGCTGGAGCCGAGCAGCGTTGCGCGTGGCGTCGCGAGTTCGCGGACCGAGGTCGGTGACTTCGCGTTGTCCGCGCAGGCGGTGATCGTGACGTCGGGCGGGATCGGCGGCAACCACGACCTGGTCCGGGCGCAATGGCCGGCCCGGATGGGCAAGCCACCGGAGCACATGATTTCCGGCGTACCGGCACATGTGGACGGCCGGATGCTCGGGATCACCGAGGCGGCCGGCGGCCGGTACGTGAACCGCGACCGGATGTGGCACTACGTCGAAGGCATCCGGAACTGGGACCCGATCTGGCCGATGCACGGCATCCGGATCCTGCCCGGGCCGTCGTCGCTGTGGTTCGACGCGACGGGGCAGCGGCTGCCGGTGCCGCTGTTCCCTGGCTTCGACACCCTCGGCACGCTCGAACACATCATGACGACCGGGTACGACTACACCTGGTTCGTGCTGAACAAGTCGATCATCGGCAAGGAGTTCGCGCTGTCCGGGCAGGAACAGAACCCGGACCTGACCGGCAAGAGCATCCTCCGCGTCCTCAACCGGGCGGTGACGGCGGTCCAGAAGCCGGTCAAGGACTTCATGGACAAGGGCGCGGACTTCATCGTCCGCGACAACCTGGCCGACCTGGTCCGCGGCATGAACGAGGTGGCCGGATCGGACCTGCTCGACGTCGCCGACCTGGAACGGCAGATCGTCGCGCGGGACCGCGAGATGGAGAACAAGTTCACCAAGGACCTGCAGGTCACCGCCCTGCGCGGAGCCCGCAACTACCTCGGCGACAAGCTGATCCGGGTCGCCTCACCGCACCGTATCCTCGACCCGAAGGCCGGCCCGCTGATCGCGGTGAAGCTCAACATCCTCACCCGCAAGTCCCTCGGCGGCCTGCAGACCGACCTCGACGCCCGCGTACTGCGCGCCGACGGCACCCCGCTGCCCGGCGTCTACGCGGCCGGCGAGGTCTCCGGCTTCGGCGGCGGCGGCATCCACGGCTACCGCTCCCTCGAAGGCACCTTCGTCGGCGGCTGCCTCTTCACCGGCCGAACCGCCGGCCGAGCGGCAGCCGAAGCAGTCAGCTGAGGCAGCTCCTCAGAAGACCATGGTGAGGAGGTCGGCGAAGAGTTCGTGTTCGTCGACCTCCAGGCCGCGGTTGACGAACCAGGTGCACATGTTGTGGCAGTCGCGCATCAGGAAGTCCATGCCTTTCGGGTTGCCGACGATGTCGATCACCTGGGGGAGGTCGATCATCACGATCCGATCGCCCTGGGCCAGCACGTTGTACGGCGACAGGTCGCCGTGGGCGAGGCCGGCCCGGGCGAGTTCGCGCATGCCCTCGCGGAGCTGTTCGTAGTACGAGGCCAGGAGATCGCCCTTGGGACGGACCTGCGCGAGACGCGGCGCGGCACCGCCGTCTCCGTCGTCGATGAACTCCATCAGGAGTTCGGTGCCGTCGACCTGGACCGGGTACGGCACCGGGACACCGGCCGTCCAGAGTTGGCAGAGCGCGTTCCATTCGGCGTACGCCCATTGGCCGGCCGCGACGCTCCGCCCGTGTGACGTCTTCTTCGCCATCGCGCGGGTGTCGCGGCTGTTCCTGGTACGACGTCCTTCGACGTACGACGTGCTGCGGTGGAAGGACCGATGTTCCTCGGTCCGGTACCGTTTCGCGGCCAGCAGCGACCGCTTCGCGGGGTTGGCACCGATGGCCTGGACGGCCCGTTCGACCAGGAAGACATCTGCTTCCTTGCCGGTTTTGAGGATGCCGAGCTCGGTATCGATCGCGGCCTGTTCCGTCACGACCCAGTCAGGTCGTGGCTGAGACACGGAATGGGGGCCGCGAGAACCGCGCTCGACATCCAGCCAGGTCGACCAGCGTTGGTCGGGATCGAGTTGCTCGTCGACTTCGGCGAACCGGAAGACGAACGCGTCCGCGACGTCGGGTTCGGAGTCGTCGGCAGTCAGCGCTGCCCAACGGGAGTCGAGGTCGGAGGGGTACTGCTCAGCGAGTTCGGGGTTGGTACGAAAGACGTCGGAAGACATCAGGTGTGCTCCTGGAGAAAGAAGTGAGGCTGACGCGGGCATGCCGCAGCGCAGTGATGGCCATTCGTCAACCCTCCTTAGTCCAGGCAGCACTCAAGGCTGCACAGTCAGATCAGGATGCACGCCCCTAATCCCCGGGCGCAACTCAATTAATTCAGCGGAATTGGGAACGGGCGGTTGGGCGGAGGCGGAGTTCCTGGGGCGGCGCGATGGTGCGGCAGGTTAGTTCGGGGAGGAGGGTGGTTTGCCAGGTTCGGGATCCGGCTAGCCGGCGGCGATGTTCGGCGTACGACGTGTCGTTCGGGAAGGTGGCGAGCCAGACGAAGACGGTCTCGTCGCGTAGTGGGAGTGCCGGGAAGTTGTTCTCCGCTGCGAGTGTCTCGAAGGTGGCCGCGATGACCGCACCGGCAGCCGTCAACGCCGGCGCGACCTGATCGACGAAGAACTCCACGAACCCGTCGTCCGCCGTACGGCGGTGATACACAGCACCGGCAACCACCGACGCGGGGACCTCGGTCGCACCCACACCAGGTCGCGGCGCATCGAAGGCAGGAAAGCCCGGTCCGAGTTCGACCGGCTTCAGCAGCAGCGCGTTGTCGGAGTCGAGCATGGTCGCATTCGCCTCGCCACCACGCGCCTTCCAGACCGGCCCGTAATAGAACCCGTTGAGCGCCTTCGCGCGCGCATCGAGATCGGCAAAACCGCGCAACCAGACAAAGCGATCCGGGTCGTCGAGATCACGGAACTGCCCGCAGATATGCATCCCCTCGGCCTCCTGCCCCTCGACGAATGCCTCGTCGAAGACCTTGACCAAGGTGTCCCGCTGCCCCGGACGCAGCGTGTACTGCCGCAGATCGACCACCGCACAGCAATCCTGAGTGTTCACCGGACCAGTCAACCGGCGAACCCTGACATCCCCCGTCAGTCTTTACGCACCAGCGGGTGGTGACCGGCGCCGGTCACCACCCACCCTCCCGCACGTCAGGTGAAAATGCTGACGCCACCCGGGCCGACCAGCAGGCCGACGACGATCAGTGCGGCGCCCATCAAGAGCTGCCCGCGGACGAGGGTGACGATCCCCGAGATGACGAGGATCGCCGCGATGATCCAGAGCACCAAGCCCATGGCCGTTTCCTTTCTCGACGCACCGGACCGCCCAGCGGTCCGGCGACTGCTTCCCCGTGTTCTCTGGCCTATCTGGTGCCCGCCGCGCACCAGCACAAACGGTCCTCACTTCGGGAAGCCGGACGGTCACGCCGCGCGTCAGCCGAGCAGTTCCGCGGCGACGCGCAGATCGTCGACGAACAAGCCGAAGTCGCGCCGGTACTCCTCGGAGCGGATCACCGAGGACGGGTGCACGGTCGGCACCGCAGCGGTACCGTCCGGCAGCTCGACCCGCTCGCCACGATGCTGGGTGACCTTGAATCCGGTGCCCAGCAGCGCCCGGGCCGCGACCGATCCCAGAACGACCACCAGGGAAGGTTTCACGACCGCGAGTTCGCGCGTCAGCCACGGATTGCACGCGACGATGTGGCTGACCGCCGGCGTCTTGTGGATCCGGCGCTTACCGCGTTCCTCGAAGCGGAAGTGTTTGACCGCGTTGGTGAGATAGACGTCCGCCCGATCGATCCCGGCCGCCGCCAGCGCCTTGTCGAGCAACCGTCCGGCCGGTCCGACGAACACCGTTCCCTGCTTGTCCTCGACATCACCCGGCTGTTCACCGACCAGCATCAGTCGAGCTCGCGCCGGACCGTCACCGGGGACCACCTGGTCGGCGTACTCCCACAGGTCGCAACCTCGGCAGTCGGGCAGCGCGGCCTGCAGTCCGCGCAAGCCGCCCTTGTCCGGAACCCACTTCTCAGCGCCCGCGAAATGCTCCATGAAACCTTGGTGCCCCGTGAGCCTCCTCACAACACTTTCAAACGGTTGCAACACTCTTTGGGTTGATTCGGGCGGCGGTCTTTGATCTGGTGGGAGAGGAAGTGGTTCAGCCGCGACGCCACTCACCCGCAGGACGACCACGACGAGGTTTCTCACCGTGACCATCGCACCTGACGACTCCGGACCGGTCCGGCAACGCATTGCCGACACCACCCAGGAGCTGTTGATCGAGGCCGAGCGCGTGCCCGATCCGCGGCACCAGGAACTGCTCGACGAGGTGGTCATCCTGAATGCGCCGGTGGCGCGCTCGATGGCTGCCCGCTACCGCCGCAAAGGAGTCGACGCCGACGATCTGGAACAAGTCGCGTACCTCGGGCTGGTCAAGGCCGCCAACGGCTACCGGTCCGCCGCCGCGACGGCGTTCCTCGCGTACGCCGTACCGACGATCCGTGGTGAGCTCAAGCGGTACTTCCGCGACTGTGCGTGGACCGTGCGACCGCCGCGGCGGGTCCAGGAGATGCAGGGGAACATCGCCGCTGCCGAGCCCGAACTGACCCAGCGGCTCGGTCATCTGCCGACGAACCAGGAGACCGCGCAGGCGCTCGGAACCGCTGCGACGGAGGTTGCCGAGGCGGCATCGGTTCGCGGTTGTTTCACCACGTTGTCGCTGGATGCGCCGAGTGGATTGGACAACGGGGCGAGCCTGATGGAGGCCGTGCCTGCCGCCGAGGACGGGTACGAGCTGGTCGAGAACGTGCAGACGCTGAACCCTGTCGTCGAAGGTCTTGACGATCGGGACCGGCGGATCCTCGAGCTCCGCTTCTGCTCCGGCTTCACCCAGGAGGAGATCGGCAACGAACTTGGCGTCAGCCAGATGCAAGTCTCCCGGCTCCTCCGCGGCATCCTCGAACGCCTCCGCGCCGAACTCACCCAAGGCGTCCCGCAACCTACCTAGCTTTCAGTGCCTTGCGCATCGAACGTCGTGCGGAAGACATCACCGTTACCGAACCGCGGTTGCGTGCTGGTGTCGCCTGCCGTCAAGCCGGACAAGTACGCCGTACCGCTGCGTCCTGCGACGAAGAGGTTTGCCTCGGCGAACGCGTCCGCGCCATCGTCCTCAGTGGTGCCGAACTGGCGCGTCCAGGTACGCGTCTGATCTGGCGCGTACCGGACCAGAACGACGTCGAACTTGCCGAGGCCGGTCTGCAGTTGGCCGTCGCTGAAGCCGGCGACGAACAGGCCGCCAGTGCCATCCGTCGTGATCGCCGCGCCCTTGTCGTTGCCCGTCGTACCGAGCTGGTCCTTCCAGACAACGGCACCGGTCGGATCGACTCTGGCGACGACGATGTCCTTGTCACCCGCAAGGCGCCCAGCGAAGTCACCTGCGGCGTAGCCCGTCAGGAAGACGCCGCCTGATCCATCCGGAGCGAGAGCCCAGACCTCATCAGCTTCAGTCGTCCCCAGCTGTTTCAGCCAATCGGCCGTCCCAGCCTGGTCGAAACGAGCGACAAATCCGTCGAGGCCACCGAGCGGTTCACCCAACGCGCCGGCGGTCATGCCGCCCAGATAGACCGAGGCTCCGCTGGCGACGACGGCCATCCCCTTCTCCTCACCGGCGCTGCCGACCTGACGCAGCCAGACCTGCTTCCCATCGGCATCGAGCTTGGCAAGGAAGACGTCCTTGTCGCCCGCAGTGGCACCGCCGAGATTGCCCTTCGTGTACCCGCCCAGATAGATCCCGCCGGCCGGATCCGTCGCCACCGAGTAGCTGCGATCTGCGGCGGTGGTGCCGAACTGGGTGATCCAGTCGCGGGTGCCATTCTGGTCGTACCGCGTGGCGAAGGCGTCGTCGGAGGTATTGCCCGGATGCCGACCGTCCAGATCCCCCGTCGTGTACCCCGTCACCACCGGACGGCCCTGGGGATCGAGCGCCACGCCGTACGCGCGCTCGGTGCCGCTGGTGCCGAACTCGCGCGACCACAGCTTGACCCCGTCCGGCCCGTACTTCGTGAGCGCGACGTCCTTACCCCCGACGTAGGGCTGCCCGTCGATCGATCCTTCGGCGGCGATCGCCTCGTACCTGTTGCCTGCCGGATCGACCGCGATCCCACCCGCCCGGTCCTCACCTGCGGTACCGGACAAGTCCGCCTTCATCGGCGTGGCGGGCGGCTTCCCGATGAATTGGAAGATGTACTTCGCGCCCTCGACGAAGGTCGGACTCCAGACGTCCCAGTCGTGGCCGCCGTCGACCACCCGGAACTCGCTGGTCAGGTTCGGCACCCGGACCGCC
This sequence comes from Kribbella sp. NPDC006257, assembly GCF_040613535.1. Taxonomy (NCBI): domain Bacteria; kingdom Bacillati; phylum Actinomycetota; class Actinomycetes; order Propionibacteriales; family Kribbellaceae; genus Kribbella; species Kribbella sp. NPDC006257. Next base: position 130,529 of record NZ_JBEXSJ010000009.1, on the reverse strand, counting down.
TGGTTGAACACGACGTGCGCCTCGAAATCGAGGTCGTGCCGGTAATCCTCCGGCAGCGGGTTCTTGTACTCGTCGTCCCCGACCGCGATGAACAGATGTGCTGGAAGCCCTTTGGTGGCAAAGGACTTGAACGCGGCCGGGTAGTTCAGCTTGCGGTACACCGCCGCCGAGAACGGATCCTTTCCCTTGCCATAGGCACCGAACTCGCGCGCACTCGAATCGGCCGGCGGCAGCGGCGAGTAGACCGCCGGGCTGAGCACGATCGAGGCTCCGAACAACTCCGGATGGACCAGTGCGTAGCGCAGAGCCCCGGAACCGCCCATCGAGTAACCGGCGATCGCCCGGCCGCTGCGATCCGCGATGGTCCGGTACGACGCGTCGATGTGCGGCAGCAGGTCACGCAGCAGCGCCGTCTCGACCGGACGACCGGGAACCTTGCCCCGGTACGCCGAATCGACGTAGTACCCGGCTCGCTCGCTCCAGGGCGCGTCCGGCATGACCGCGATCGTGGGCGGGATCTCACCGGTGGCGATCAGTTCGTCGAGGCGACCCTTCAGCTGGGTCCAAGCGCTCATCGAGTCGCCCCGACCGTGCAGGAGATAGATCACCGGATAGCGCTGGGACGATGCCTGGTACCCACCGGGCAGGTAGACGTTGTAGGCAATGTCTTCACCGAGGGTGGCCGACCGGACCTTCGCCGCGGTGATCACCCCCGCCTCGGCGACGTTCGCAGTACTGGCTGACACAGGTCGCGCCGGCGACGGGCCGGCTGCCGGAACGAGCAGGTTGACCACCAGGGCGGCAGCCGCCGTGGCGGCGAGGACCGGAAGATTCGTTCGCATTCTGCACGGCTCCAGGCAGGGAAGCTGACTGATGAGGATCTTTGTAATCGCTTACGTAAACGATTACAAGAGTTCGCAGCTGTTCTGCCGGCGGCGGCGGTCCTGTAGCGTCGGCCGGATGGACTTCGAAGAAGCAGCGAGCCGGTTGTACGCCGCGCCCGCGGCCGACTTCATTGCTACTCGCAACGAGCTGGCCAAGGAGCTGAAGGCAGCCGGCGACCAGCTCGGGTCGACCCGGTTGAAGGCGTTGCGCAAGCCGACTGTGGCGGCGTGGCTCGCCAATCTGGTCGCTCGTGAACAGCCGGACGACATCGACGATCTGCTGGCCCTGGGTGACGAGTTCCGGGAGGCAACGGCCGATCTTGACGGCGAACGGCTTCGCGAGCTGACCCCGAAGCGCCACAAACTCCTTGATCAGTTGGCGAAATCGGCCGCCCGGCTGTCGGAGCGGGAAGGTCAGAAGGTCAGCGCGGATGTCGGGCAGAAATTGCGCGAGACCCTCGATGCGGCTCTGGTCGATCCGGCCGCGGGTGAGGCGGTTCGCGAGGGCCGGCTGACCAGCGCCTTGCGGCACGTCGGTTTCGGCGTCGTCGACGAGAGCGGCGAGCCGTCGAACGTGCGGCCGTTGACCGACGAGCGCCGCAAACGCGCCGAGGAACGCCGGGCCGCTGCCAAGGTCCAGCCGGAGAAGGAGACCGGGGCATCCGCGGCAGAGAAGGCGAAACGGGAGAAGGCTGAGCGCGAGGAGGAAGAGCGCGAAGCCGCGGAGAAGGCTGCTGCGAAGAAGGAGTTCGAGGACGCCGTCGCCGCTGCCGAGGCTGCTGAGTCGACGGTTGCCGATCTGTCCGACCAGTTGGATGCCGCCCGGGAGGCGCTGGCTGATGCGCAGGAGGCGGTGCATCGGATCGGCGACGAGCTGGACGAGGCGCGGAAGGCGGCTCGGGACGCGCAGAAGGAGAGTCGCGAGGCGCGGAAACGGTACAACCGGCTCTGAGGTGGGTACCGGGCTGATGCCGTCGACGACGGCGATCAGGATCCGGCGGACCGGAGTACGGGAAAGGTTTGAGGATGGCTCGGGCGATCTGGAGTGGGTACATCACCTTCGGGCTGGTCTCGGTGCCGGTCGGGCTGTACAGCGCGACGCAGGAGCACGAGCTCGACTTCCATCAGTTCCAGCGCGGGACGTCGGACCGGATCCGGTACAAGCGGGTGAACGAGCGGACCGGGCGCGAGGTCGACTACGACAAGATCGTCAAGGGGCATGACGTCGGCGGCGGCGAGTACGTGATCGTCGAGCAGGAGGAGCTCGCCGACATCGCGCCGGGCAGGTCGCGGACACTGGAGATCTCGACGTTCGTGGATCTGGACGAGATCGACCCCATCCATTTCCAGAAGAGCTACTACCTGGCTCCGACGGACAGCGCCAACGCCTCGTCGTACGCGCTGCTGCGGGACGCGCTGGCGAAGACGAACCGGGCCGGAATCGCGTCGTTCGTGATGCGCAGCAAGGAGTACCTGGCGACCATCCGGGCCGACGACAAGGTCCTGGTGCTGGAGACGATGTTCTTCCTCGACGAGATCCGCGATCCCGCGAAGGAGATCGGCAAACTCCCGGCCAAATCCGGTGCTGGGAAGCAGTTGTCGATGGCGGTCGACCTGATCGAGGCGATGAGCGGCTCGTGGCGGCCCGCGTCGTACAAGGACTCCTACACCGAGCGGGTCAAGAAGCTGGTGGCGACCAAGCGCAAGGGCGAAGAGGTCGTGTACAACGAGGAGGAGCCCGAGGCGACCGCGAAGACCGATCTCGTCGCCGCGCTCCGCGCCAGCGTCGAGGAGGCCCGCGCCCGCCGCGCCGGAGCCGCGAAGAAGACCCCGGCGAAGAAGACCCCTGCTAAGAAGACCGCCGCCAAGAAGTCCGCCAAGAAAGCACCTGCCAAGAAGACCTCCGGCAAGAAGGCACCTGCTAAGAAAGCAGCCGCGAAGAAGGCTGCCTGAGCGCTCTACTCTTCGGCTTCCGGCTCGGGGAGGAGTTAGGTGGTGGGGTTGGCGGGGGCTCCGGCGGCGATCCAGCGGTGGAAGCCGGTGGGGTTGCGGCGCTCGAATTCGTCCAGGCAGATCCGGCGCACCTCGGCGACCGCCTGCCGGTCCCGCGCCCCCGCGCCTTCCGCGAGGGTGGTCGCGGTCTCCGACCACACGCCGCAGAGTTCTTCGATGCTCAGCGGGCACTGGAGCGACGCGATCAGCTTCTCGTCCTCCAGTTGCTCGGTGCGGCTCAGCGCCGCCAGCGCCTTGTACGCCGGTTGGTGCCGCCGCTTCGGCCGGCGCCCGTGCGACATCACCAGGTCGAACACGATTCCCACCAAGCCGGCGACCATCACCACCGCCAGCCCAAGCGCTCCCCACGCCAGCAAGCGCACAGTCCCCGGCACACACAGCACAGTCCCGGCCGCGCAGGATGCGACCAAGACGGGTGATTGGAAGGGTGCATCGTCCGCGACATGCCGGATCACCGCGGCCAGCGGCCAGATCAGCGCGAACACCACGACCAGCAGGATCGAAGCCGCCAACGGCCCGAGCAGAAGTACACCGGCGAGCAGCCCGGCCGTGCCGATTCCCACGCCCGCAGCGATCGCCAGCCGCCGAACCAGAGGGGAAACGTGCATCTCGCTCATCCGTCGTGAAAGGAACAGCCGACCGGTACCCGCGCCGCAGACCGCGAAAACTGCCGCCCCACACGCCCCACGACACTCCGAGAACGAACAACCACCGCGCCCGGTTCCCACCCGGCCTCGTGCGAGGGTGAGACGGTGGAGATCAACCGACCCCGGGCGCTGACGGGGTGGGGGGTGGGGACTTAGGCTCGGCGGCATGGCGTGGACGGGTTGTGGCGAGTGAGCCAGGTCGACGAGTTGTTTGCCGAGCGGGTCGCGGCGCTCAAGCCCACGGCGTGCGACCATCCGGCCGAAGTACTGCGTGGTCTGTACGACGCCCAGCTCGGTAGCCGGCACGCCGATCTCGCCGCCCGCTGGTTGCAGTCCAAGGGACTCGGTTTCTACACGATCGGGTCGGCCGGGCACGAGGGGAACGCCGCCGTCGCCGCGGCCCTCCGGCCCACCGACCCCGCCCTGCTGCACTACCGATCAGGCGCCTTCTACCTCGCCCGAGCCGCCCAGCACGGCGTGAAGGACGGCATCCGCGACATCCTCCTCGGCGTCGCCGCGGCGACCACCGAACCGATCGCCGGCGGCCGCCACAAGGTGTTCGGCCGGCAAGACCTGGCGATCATCCCGCAGACCTCGACGATCGCGTCGCACCTGCCCCGCGCGATGGGCGTCGCCTTCTCGATCGCCCGCGCCACCAAACTCGGCGTACCGTCTCCGTGGCCTGCCGACGCCGTCGTGGTGACCAGCTTCGGCGACGCCTCGGCGAACCACTCCACCGCGACCGGCGCGATCAACGCCGCCCTGCACGCGTCGTACCAGGGCATCCCGATGCCACTGCTGTTCGTCTGCGAGGACAACGGCATCGGGATCAGCGTGCGCACTCCGGAAGGCTGGATCAAGCAGGCTTATGGCCAACGCCCCGGCCTCCGGTACTTCGATGCCGACGGCACCGATCTCGCCGCCACCTTGACGATGGCGACGGAGGCAGCGACCTTCGTACGCCGGAATCACCGGCCCGCCTTCCTCCGGCTGAGAACCGTCCGCTTGATGGGCCACGCCGGATCGGACGTGGAGGCCGCCTACCGAACCCCGGCCGAACTCCTCGCCGAAGAAGAACTCGACCCGCTCGTCGGCACAGCCAGGCTGCTGCTCGGTTCGGGCTGCACGCCGGACGACGTCATCGAGCTCTACGAGAACAAGCGCTCCGAGGTCATGCACATCGCCCGCGAGGTCGCCGGCCTGCCGCAACTCGAGTCGGCCGAAGCCGTCGCCGCGCCGCTGCGCTACCCGGAGGCCGCGACCGTCGCGAAGGCGATGCCCGGCCACCACCTCGAACAGCGCGGCCCGCTCACGCTGAGCCAATCGATCAACCGCGCGCTGAACGACATCCTCGCGTCGTACCCGGAGGCGATGGTCTTCGGCGAGGACGTCGGCCGGAAGGGCGGCGTGTACGGCGTGACGCGTGGACTCCAGAAAACTCACGGCCCCGCGCGTGTGTTCGACACCTTGCTGGACGAGCAATCGATCCTCGGACTTGCGCTCGGTGCCGGCGTCTCCGGGCTGCTGCCGATCCCTGAGGTGCAGTACCTCGCCTACCTCCACAATGCGGAAGATCAACTCCGCGGTGAGGCGGCGTCGCTGAAATTCTTCTCCCAAGGGCAGTACCGCAACCCGATGCTGCTGCGGATCGCCGGCTACGGCTACCAGAAGGGGTTCGGCGGCCACTTCCACAACGACGACGCGATCGGCGTACTGCGGGACATCCCGGGCATCGTGATCGCGTCCCCGTCCCGTCCGGACGACGCAGCTGCGATGTTGCACACCTGCGCGGCAGCGGCTCGCAGCGACGGCGCCGTCTGCGTCTTCCTCGAGCCGATCGCGCTCTATCACCAGCGCGACCTGGTCACCGCGGGCGACGAGCAGTGGCTGGCGGAGTACCCGACGGCGTACGTACCGATCGGCAAGGGGCGCACGTACGGCGACGGCGATCAGCTCACGATCGTCACCTTCGGCAACGGCGTCCCGATGAGCCTGCGGGTCGCGGCCCGGCTGCCCGGCGTACGGGTGCTCGATCTGCGCTGGCTCGCTCCGCTGCCCCTCGAAGATTTGTTGCGTGAGGCAACGGCTACTACTCGGGTGCTGGTTGCCGACGAGACGCGCCGATCGGGTGGTGTTTCGGAGGGGGTGCTGGCCGCGCTCATCGACGCCGGGTACGCCGGGAGGCTGGCCCGGGTGAGCAGCGAGGACTCGTTCGTCCCGCTGGGCGACGCCGCCCGCCAGGTGCTACTCAGCGAGCAAACCATCGAGACCGCCGCCCGGAAACTCCTGGCTACCTGAGCTCTTGCGCCCGCAGAGACACGGAGCCTTCGTTGGCCCTTGCGCCCCGCAGAGGCGCGGAGCGATCGACGGGCCTTGGGTCCGACGAAGCGCCCGGTCAGCCGGTGAGGCTTCAGCTGAAGAGGCGTTGCCAGAACGAGCGCTTCGGGGCGGGCTTCGGCTCTTCCGACTTGGCCTCCGCCTGCGCGGTGCGGAGCGCATCGCGGTCCTCGCGCCACTGCCGTAGTACGGCGTCCTCGTCGGTTTTGCCGACCGGGATCACCGGGCCGGTGGCGTCGCGCACCTGCAGCAGGATCCGCTTGTTCAGGTCCTCGAGGTATTCGCGCACCTCGGTCTCGGTACGCATCTTGGCCACCTTCTCGCGGATCGCGCCCTTCTCCTTGCGCAGGAGCATGGTCGGCGGCAGCAGCGCGTCCGCCTCGATCTTCTCCCGCTTGATGAAGTCCTTCACCCACCAGTCGGAGTCGTGCGGATCGGCCAGCTTCGGGAGCGGCTTCCCGGCACCGGCGAGATTCTCGAACTCACCCCGGTTCTGGGCCCGCTTGATCTGCGCCTCGACCCAGTCGTTGATCTCCATCGAGGGCGGCTTGCGCTCGGTCATAGTCCGTACCTCCCGTGTCCGGGCATGGCTGCTGGTACGAAGAGATTCTAATAGTTTGTGATTGCATTCACAAGGCCGCCCGGCGACTGCCTCGCTGAGGCGGGCGGGCTGTCAGCAGGGCGGGATCTTGCCGTCCTGCCAGAGCTCCGGCATCGGGATCGGCACCCGCCACATCCGGGTGCCCGGCGGGATCAGGCCGTGCCGGACCGCGACGAAGCGCATCAGCCGCAGCGGGCCGGCGATCATCACGAACGCCAGCGGCAGTTCCAGCACCGCCGCGCTGATCAGTGCCTGCATCAGATCCGATCCGGGCTGGCTGGTCATGATGTCGAACCACGCGTCGCAGATCAGCAGGATGCCGGTCGCGAACGCCGTCGGGAAGACCAGTTGCCGGCGCCGCCAGCCCGCGATCGCGGTCGCGATCAGCATGCACAGCAGGAAGATGTCGAACCCGACCCAGGTCGCCACCCAGTGCCGGGCGACGTAGTGACTCGGCAGCGTCTTCGCCAGGTAGATCGTCCACGGGATCATCGCCGCCGCGCAGGCGAGCATCCCGATCGTCCGCCACTTCCGGAGCCGGTCCAGCGTCCGGGTCGTCAGCCGCAACCGGGCCGGCACCGGAGCCAGCCGCAGGATCAGCTCCCGCCGCTCCTCCACCGTCATCGCCGCGATCTCTTCGTCACTCAGCCGCAAACCGCTCACCCCATGAATGCTCACACGCCAACTACCCGGAACCCAGTACCCCCGCCACACACCACCCCGCGCCCCACCACATCCTCTCGGCCCAGCCTGACTTTGTGCACGGGATTTCCATCGCCAGGCCCAGCAGATGGAAATCCCGTGCACAAAGTCGCCCACGCGTGGGCGGCCGGGGCGCGCGGGCGGGTGGGGGTGCGGGGGTGGGGGTGGGGTTGCGGGGGTGGGGTTGGTGGCGGAGGCTGGGCGGACCGAGTACGCCGATCGAGAGGACTCACCTGTGTCGTCCGTCATCTTGTCCGTTGTCGCCGGGGAGCGGGTGCCCGATCCGGTCCGGACCACGCCGTCCACCAATCCGGCGAACACCGCCGATGTGGTTGGCACCATTGGGTCGGCCGGCGCCGATGTGTTCGCGCGGGCAGCGGCCGCGGCCAAGGCAGCGCAGTACGGATGGGCTGCTCTGCCCGCCCCGCAGCGCGGTCAGGTGATCGCGAACGTCGGCCGGTTGATGACGGCGAACAAGTCCCGCCTCGCCGCGCTCGTCACCCGCGAGATCGGCAAGCCGCTCGCCGAGGCGCTGGGCGAGGTGCAGGAGATCATCGACACCTGCGACTTCTTCATCGGCGAAGGGCGCCGGCTGTACGGGCAGACCGTGCCGTCGGAGATGCCGGACAAGCAGCTGTTCACGTTCCGCCGCCCGGTCGGCGCCGTCGCGGTCATCTCGGCCGGCAACTTCCCGGTCGCCGTGCCGTCCTGGTACATCGTCCCGGCCCTACTCTGCGGCAACACGGTGGTCTGGAAGCCGGCCGAGTACTCCGCAGTCGTCTCGGACGCGTTCTACGAGATCTTCGCGCATGCCGGCGTACCGGCGGGTGTGCTCAACGTCGTGTACGCCGACGGCGCCGACACCTTCGCGGGTCTCGAGCAGGCGCTCGCGGCCGGGACCATCGACAAGGTCGGGTTCACCGGTTCGAGCGAGGTCGGCAGCCGGATCGGCGAACTCTGCGGCCGCCACCTGCAGACCCCGTGCCTCGAACTCGGCGGCAAGAACCCGATGGTGATCACCGAGGACGCCGACCTCGACCTCGCGGTCGAAGGCGCGCTGTTCTCCGGCTTCGGTACTGCGGGTCAGCGGTGCACCTCGCTGGGAACGGTCATCGTGCACGAGTCGGTCCACGACCAGTTCGTCGAAAGGTTCAGTACTGCGGTCCGCGACGCGGCGATGGGCGATCCCCGGGAGGACGTGCTGTTCGGGCCGTTGCTGGACGAGAAGTTCGCGGCCGGATTCGAGAAGTCGCTGGGCTGGATCGCGGCGCACCACCAGGTGATCGGAGCCGTCGGCCGGGTCGGGGCGGACAACCCGCGGGCCGGTTTCGTCGGGGATCCTTCGGCCGGGCTCTTCTACCATCCGGTGATCGTGGACGGGGTGCGCTCCGACGACGAGCTCTTCCTGAACGAGACATTCGGGCCGATCGTAGGCATCACGACGTACTCGACGCTGGACGAGGCGATTGCCCTCGGCAACAAGCCGGGGTACGGGCTGTCCTCGTCGATCTATACCACCGATCCGAACAAGGCGTTCCGGTTCGCGCAGGGGATCTCGGCCGGAATGGTGAGTGTGAACAACTCGACGTCGGGTGCTGAAGCGCATCTGCCGTTCGGCGGGAACGGCAAGTCGGGCAACGGATCGCGGCAGAGCGGGATCTGGGTGCTCGACCAGTTCACCAAGTGGCAGTCGCTGAACTGGGACTACTCGGGCAAGCTCCAGAAGGCGCAGATGGATACGGTCACGGTGGAGGCCGACTACGACTTCCTGTTGGACTGATGCCGTTGCCGGAGGCCGCCGACGTGGTGATCGTCGGCGGCGGGGTGATGGGGACCAGCATCGCGTTCCACCTGGCCGAGGCCGGCGTACGGCGAGTGGTGCTGCTCGAGCAGCACCAGCTCGGTTCGGGCTCGACGTCGAAGGCAGCGGGCGGCGTACGGGCGAACTTCTCCGATGAGCTGAACATCGCTCTCGGCGCTCGCAGTCTGGAGGCTTTCGCACGCTTCGAGGAACGACCCGGGCAGGCGATCGACCTGCACAGCGTCGGCTATCTGTTCCTGCTCTCGACCGTGGATCAGCTTGCCCTCTTCGAGGAAAGCACCCGCTTGCAGAACGCGGCCGGTCTGCCGACCCGGATGATCTCCGCTGCCGAAGCCGCCTCGCTGGCGCCGATCATCTCTCCGGAAGGTCTGGTCGGCGCCTGCTTCTCACCGACCGACGGACACTGTACGCCGGAGTCGGTCGTGCTCGGTTATGCCTCGGCGGCCCGTCGTCTCGGCGCTCAGCTGATCACCGGTTGCACGGTCACCGGAATCGATGCCGTCGGCAACCACATCACCGCAGTCCGGACCGAACTCGGCACGATCCGCACCTCGACCGTCATCTGTGTCGCCGGCGCGTGGTCGGCCGGGATCGGGGCGATGGTCGGCGTCGATCTTCCGGTGACTCCGTTGCGCCGGCAGATCGTTGTCACGGAAGCAATCCCCGGGCTGCCTGCCCGGATGCCGATGACGATCGACTTCAGCAGCACGTTCTACTTCCACTCCGAGGGCCCGGGACTTCTGGTCGGTCTCTCCGATCCCGACGAGCAGCCGGGCTTCCATTTGGACCGCACCGAGGACTGGCTGCCGCGCCTCACCGCTGCAATGGAACAGCGGGCGCCGTCGCTGCTCGACGTCGGTCTGGCGAGCGGCTGGGCCGGGCTCTACGAGAACACGCCGGACCACAACGCGCTGATCGGCGAGGCCGATGGAATCAGCAGATTCCTTTATGCCACAGGGTTTTCCGGCCACGGCTTCCTGCAGGGACCGGCCGTCGGCGAAATCATCCGGGATCTGTATCTCGGCCGCACGCCGTACGTCGACGTCTCGCCGCTGCACGCCGATCGCTTCCGGACGGCCGGTCATCGCGCCGAGCAGAACATTGTCTGAAGCAGGCATCGACACGCCGGAATGTTGCAGGAAAAGTAGCTTTTCCGATCGACTGTCGTTAGGTCAGTGCCGGGTGATCTGCGCTGTCCACTAACCTGGTTCGGGTTTCGTCACGCGAGGTGGAGGATTCGTGAAGCGGTTCGCAGTCCCGCCGAACTGGCCTGCGCCGCCCAGACGCCACTGGGTCCCGCCGAAGACCTGGCGCCCGGACCCGTCGTGGCCGCCGCCGCCCGAGGACTGGGCGTTCTGGGTCGACAGCAAAGGCAATCCGGTCAGAGGCCCGGTCGGCCGGTACGCCGGGACGTCGCGGCGAGTCGTGTTCGCCGGCGCCGGCGGCGTCGCCCTGGTCCTCGCACTGAGCCTCTGGGCGCTCTCCGGGATTGTCGACGGGGACCAGCCGGGGACTCAAGCCGCGAGCGTCATCGACGACAACACCTCGACGCCCACGCCGACTCCCACCCCGGCGACCCCGACCACGGAGCCCTCCACCACTCCGCCGATGGTCGAGAAGAGCACCCTCACACCGCTGCCCAAGCCGACGAAGACCCGCACCAAGAAGACCGAAACCACCGAGAGCACCAAGCCCCGGCCCACCAGAACCAGCACGTCGACGAAGCCCACCACCACCCCGCACCGCCCCACCGCCGAAGAAGCTCTCGCCGAATACTGCCGCCAGCACGGCTGGCCGGTAGAAATGTGCAACCCCGACAACTGGAACCGGGACCCCCAAACCCCACCCGCCCGCTAGTCCCCGTGGGCGCTCTGTCGAATGTTTCTTGGTCGAGGAGCTCCTCACCTCGTGCCAAGGAGCGCGTCAGGGAGGTTGTTGGCGCGCGCATGGCTGTAGCGGTGGACGATGGCAAGTGCTTTGCCGAGGGCGGGCGTCTTCCATTGCGGATTGTTGCGGGCGACATGGCCGAGCAGGGTGTTGGCCGAGGCGTCGTAGATCAGCGGGAGGAAAGTCGCCAGCAAGCCGTCGGCGGTGGACGTGATCAGGTTGGCTGCGCCGTGATTCGTCAGCAGGTCCTGCACCACTGCGTCGTCAGCCGCGAAATGCTTGGGAACATACATACGGCCAGTATCTAGCGAGGCGCGGCGCTGGTGTCCCGCACGTGGAGCTGCATCGGGAGGTAGACGGGGTCGGCGTCGTAGCCGTGGACGAGGAGTTGCTCCAGGATCTCTCCCGCCCGTCGCCCGAGCTCGTCCCGCGGCACGGACACTGTCGTGAGATTCGTGTGCGCCACCCGTTCCAGCGACAAGTCGTCGAAGCCGGTGACCGAAAGATCTCCAGGTACGGCGACGCCCAGTTCGCGCAGTCGCGACAAGGCTCCCAGCGCGACCAGGTCGTTGTAGCCCAGGATCGCTGTCGCCGAGGTGTCCAGTACCGCGGCGGCAGCGTCGTACCCAGCCTGACTGGTCGCACCGCACTCGAGCACCGTCACCTCCAACCCAAAAGCTCGCGCGGCCTCGAAAGCACGGACTCGCTCCGCGTTCGCCCACGAAGCGGCCGGTCCGCTCAGGTACGCCGCCTGTCGGTGCCCGAGTTGTGCGAGATGCCCGCAGACCTGCGTCATCCCGCCGTAGAAGTCCACCGAGATCGACGGCGTCGAAAGCCCCGGAACCACCCGGTTGAAGAGCACCAACGGATGCCCCCGCGAAGCCAATTCAGCCAGCTCGGCCCGTGGCATCCGCGGCGAGCACAGCAACACTCCGTCGCAGCACCGCATCAGATCCTCGACCAGGTCGTGCTCGAGCGCCGGATTCTCGTCCGACTCCATCACCATCATCCGCCGGCCGTGCGCCCGGACCACCGAGGAGACAGCCTTCAGCACCTCGGGAAAGTAAGGGTTCGCCAGATCCGGCACCAGTACGCCGATCGTCCCCCACTCGCCGCGAGCCAGCCCCTGCGCCGCCGCGTTCGGCCGGTACCCGAGCTCCCGCACGGCATGGTGAACCTTCTCGACCAGCGACGACTCCACTCGCGCGGTCCCGTTCAGCACCCGCGACACCGTCGCCGCCGACACCCCAGCCGCCGTACTCACGTCACTGATCGTGACCCGCGGCGGCCGACCTGGCCGGTTCTGCACTGCCCCTCCCCTCCGAGCTCAGAAAACGCTTCCACAGCCTGACGCAAGACGGCAGGCTCAAGCAAGACTCAAGGCAGACAACTCCAGAAACCGCTTTCAGACCAACCCTTGCAGATCCCACAACCCCAGAGCTAGGCTCGCCTGGCAAGCGCTTACCACACTCGCCCGAGGTGATCATGTCTTTGCAGCTCGATCGGTTGTCCAGCTTCCCCGTCACCGCGTTCGACGCCGCCGGCGAGCTCGCCCTCGGCCCGTACCGCGAGCACCTGCGGCACCAGATCGACGCCGGCCCGGCCGCCATCTTCGCCTGCTGCGGGACCGGTGAGTTCTTCTCGCTCACCCTCGACGAGTACGCCGCCGCGGTCCGCGCCGCGGTGGCCGAGGCCGCCGGCGCGCTCCCCGTCTTCGCCGGCACCGGCTACGGCACCGCGATGGCGAGCCAGTTCGCCGCAGCGGCGAGGGAAGCCGGAGCCGACGGCCTGCTCGTCCTCCCGCCGTACCTGGTCAAGCCCTCCCAGCAAGGCCTGCTCGACCACTTCAAAGCCCTGGCCAAGAAGGCGGGCCTGCCACTGATCGCCTACCAGCGCGACACCACGATCTACACGCCGGAAACCGTCGCGCAGCTCGCCCAGATCCCCGAAGTGATCGGATTCAAGGACGGCCTGGGCGATCTCGACCTGCTCCAGCGGATGATGGCCGTCGCACCGGAGCTGACCTACTTCAACGGGCTCCCGACTGCCGAAGTCACCGCGCGCTCCTACGCGGCCATCGGCGTACGGGCGTATTCGTCGGCCGTGCACTGCTTCGCACCGGAGATCGCGCATGCGTACGAAGCCGGCCTGGACGCCTTGCTCCCCGAGTTCTACCTGCCCCTCGTCAAACTGCGGGACAGGGGCGCCGGGTACGCCGTATCGCTGGTCAAGGCTGCCGTCCGGCGCCGGTTGACCGATGTCGGATCGGTCCGGTCGCCGCTCACCGATCCGCTGCCGGAACACCTGGAGGAGCTGGACCAGATCCTCGAGCAAGGCCTCACCGTTGTCCGGAAGGCGGCCGCCGCATGAAGATCACCGAGGTCGTGATCACCCCGATCGCCATGAAGGACCCGCCGCTGCGCAACATCCAGGGCGTCCACCAGCCGTATGCCCTCCGTTCGATCCTCCAGGTACAGACCGACGAGGGCCTGACCGGTCTCGGCGAGACGTACGGCGACATCGCGATCCTCACCGCGTTGCGCAAGGTCGCGCCGCGCCTCACCGGACTCGACCCGTACGACGTGAACGGTCTCGAGCGGATCATCGCCGAGACGCTCGGCGGGGCCGCCGGACGCGCGACCCACGGTCTCGTCGGCGAAGCAAGTGACGAGAAGACGCTCGCCACCGTGTTGTCTGCTTTCGAGATCGCCTGCTGGGACCTGCAGGGCAAGGCACTCGGCCGACCCGTCGTCGAGCTGCTCGGCGGCAAGGTGCGCGACGCCGTTTCCTACAGCGGCTACCTGTTCTTCAAGCCCGCCGCGCATACCCCGCTCCCGGACTATCCGACCGACAGCTGGGGCGAGGCGATGGACGCCGCGGGCATCGTCGCGCAGGCCGAGCGGATGGTGTCGTCGTACGGCTTCAGGTCGCTGAAACTCAAGGGCGGCGTGCTGCCGCCCGACGACGAGGCCGATGTGATCCTCGCGCTCCGCGAGGCCTTCCCTGATCATCCGCTCCGGCTCGACCCCAATGCGGGCTGGACGATCGAAACCAGCATCGCGGTCGGCAAGAAGCTCGACGGCGTCCTGGAGTACCTCGAAGACCCGACCGCCGGGATCGACGGTATGGCTGCGGTCGCGCGTGAGGTATCGATGCCCTTGGCAACCAACATGTGCGTGACCGCGTTCAGTCACCTCAAGCCGGCGGTGCTGGCCGACGCGGTCCAGGTCGTGCTGTCGGATCACCACTTCTGGGGAGGACTCCGTCGGTCGCGCGAACTGGCTGCGATCTGCCGAACCTTCGGGATCGGTCTCTCGATGCACTCAAACTCGCATCTCGGGATCAGCCTCGCCGCGATGACGCATCTGGCCGGCGCGACGCCGGAACTCACCTACGACTGCGACACGCACTACCCGTACCTGGTCGAGGACGTCGTACAGCCCGGTGTCCTCACCTTCGAGGACGGTGCCGTCACCGTTCCGTCGGGACCTGGGCTTGGGGTTGAGCTGGATCTCGATTCGCTGGCCAGACTCGCCGAGCAGTACGAGAAATGCGGATTCGACACTCGCGACGACGTCACCCCGATGCGAGCAGTGCAGCCGTCCTGGGACCCGGCGACTCCCCGATGGTGAGGCACGGGGCTTTCGCCTACACCTGGGATCTCGTCGGCGATCCTGCGGCCGCTGAGCGCATGGCCGACCTCGGCGTCGACACGGTGACGCTACAAGCGGCGTACCACTCCGTTCGCGCCACGACGGCCTGGCATCCGGAGCACCGCCTCGTGCACGCCACCTATGCCGCGGCGTACTTCCGCATCCGCCCGGATCGCTGGCACGGACTCCGGCTCCGACCGGTCGCACCGACCTGGGCAGTCGACGACCAAGACCGCTTCGGTACTGCGGCAGCCGCGCTGGCCGCCGTCGGATTGCGTACCGAGGCGTGGCTGGTGCTCACGCATTCCTCGCTCCTCGGTGGTGCCTCGCCGGACCTCGTCGTACGGAATGCCTTCGGTGAGAACTACCGGTATGCGTTGTGCCCTGCGCAGCCGGAGGTTCGCGAGTACGCGTTGATGCTGGTGCGTGAGGTGAGCGAGCAGTACGCCGTCTCCGCGCTGATGCTCGAGGCGTGCGGCTGGCTCGGCTTCGAGCACGCCAGTCAGCATGAGAAGACCTCGGGTGCGGATCTGTCGGTGTGCGCTCGGGACCTGTTGTCGATCTGCCTCTGCTCGGCCTGCGGTCAATCGCTCGCCGATCGAGATGTTGATGTCGTCGAACTCTCGCATGACATCCGTACGACGGTCGACCGGGAACTGCAAGGAGGTGTCCCGGCCGGCTCCAGCGTCGCGGAGGCGCTCGGACTTCGGCGGGCGCGGGCGATCTTCGATCATCGCAGGGACGTGATCACCCGCTTGGTCGAAGATGCGAAGGCGGTGGCTCGCGGCAACGAGGTGTTGCTGATGGCAACCGATGATCCGCAGGTGACCGGGCCGGACGTCGGTGTCGATCTGACTGCCTTTGCGCAACCTCCGTCGGCGTATGTCCTGAAGTGCTGGGATGACGAGGAGGCGGCCATCGCGCGGATCAAGGCAGCTGCCGCGCGGACCGCGGTTCCGTTGGTGGCCAATGTGAATGCTGTCGGTGAACGGACTGAGGATCTGCCGGGCTTGGCGGCGAGGCTGGTTGCCGTCGGCGCCTCGGAGTTGCGCTACTACCACGCGGGACTCGCCTCACCGGCCCGCCAGCAGGCGATTTGCGCGGCGGTGACACAGCGATGAAGCTGGTGCTGATTCCTCCGCAGCGAGACAGTACTGCGGATTGGCCGGAACGCCTGATGGCCGAGGTCCCGGGGTTGACTGTCGTCAGACCGCCGGCTGAGGGCGCGGCAGCGGAGCTCGCCACCGCCGACGCGGCGTACGGCGTACTGCCTAAGGAATTGCTGGAAGCGGCCGGGCGGTTGAAGTGGCTGCAGGCTCAGCAGGCTGGGCCGCCGCCTGGGTTCTACTATCCGGAGTTGGTCGCGCATCCTTTGCAGGTAACGAATATGCGGGATACCTACACGGATCATGTGGCGACTCACACGCTGGCATTGGTGCTCGCGATGTGTCGTGGATTGCCGCGCTACTTGCGGGATCAGCAGGCCGCCGAGTGGCATCCGGATTGGTCTCCGGACGCAGTAGTTTCGTTGCCTGATTCAACGGCATTGGTGATCGGCGCGGGTGCGTTGGGTAGCGAGATCGGGCGGCTGCTGGATGCTTTCGGTTGCACGGTGACGGGGATCGATGTGCGGCCTTCGGCGAAGCCTGGGTTCGAGCAGGTGTTGCCGGTGGAGGCGCTCGACGAGCAGCTGCCCGCGGCGGATCTGGTGATTCTGACGGTGCCGCATACCCCTGACACCGAGGGGATGATCGATGCGCGACGGCTCAAACTCTTCAAGTCCTCGGCATACTTCATCAATGTGGGTCGCGGCCCGACCGTCCGCCTTGATGCGCTCGATGCGGCATTGGAGAACGGTCAACTCGGTGGTGCCGCCCTGGACGTCTTCGAGACCGAGCCGCTGCCGCCCGACCACCCGCTCTGGCGACGCCCGAACGTCCTGATCACCCCACACGTCGCCGGCGTCGGCCCGCACGAGGCAAGCCGCCGGTACGCCGTACTGCTGGAGAACTGCCGCCGTTTCATCGCCGGCACCGAACTGATGAACCTGGTCGACAAGACCAAATGGTTCTGACCGTTGGAGGTCATGTAACGCCTCATATGTCCGACTAGAAGGAGTCTGACCATGCGTGGTATCCGCCCCCTTGCCCTTCTGTCCACACTTGTCGCCAGTACTGCGGGTTTGACCGCTGCTGTCGATCCGGCCAGCGCCAGTACTACGGCCTGTACCTATCCCGCTCAAGTTCTCAACCTGAGCCGGTGGAAGGTGCAACTGCCGGTCGACGACCCGAACCAGTCCGGTACGCAGGTGCTGCAGATCGTGCAGCCGCGTCTGAACACCTACGTGCTGTCGCCTTGGTTCAAGCCGAACTCGTCGTGTGACGGCGTGCAGTTTCGCAATGCCGTCGACGGAGTGAAGACGCCGAACACCACCTACGCCCGCTCAGAGCTGAGGGAGATGAAGGCGGACGGCACGACCGAGGCGATCTGGTCCTCGAACGTCGGCACCCACACGATGGTGATCGAGCAGGCGATCAACCACCTGCCGAACACCAAGCAGCAGGTCGTCGTCGGCCAGATCCACGACGGCAACGACCGCTCCACCTTCCGGCTGGACGGTTCAAGCCTCTACATCACTCGCGACAACGACACCCACTACAAACTGGTCACCAGCAACTACGTCCTCGGCACCCGGTTCCAGGCGAAGTTCGTAGTCAGCAACGGCTCCATCAAGGCGTACTACAACGGCACCCTGATGACCACCATCCCAGTCATCTTCACCACCGGCTACTTCAAAGCAGGCGTCTACACCCAAGCCAACTGCACCAACTCTTCCCCCTGCAACACCACGAACTACGGCCAAAACACCATCTACAACTTGTCCGTCAGTCACACCTAGAAAGCAGGGAAGGAAAGCGCTAGAGGAAAGCCGCACAGCTAAGCGAGCGAAGCAAAGCGCCCGGCCCAGCGCGACCACAACCAACCGAGCGAAGCAAAGCGCGGGGACGGAGAGAGGGGCCGCCGCTGTCCGTTGGGGACGGCGGCGGCCTGTGGGGGTTACTTCTTGTGTTTGGGGCTGGTGTTGTCTTCGATGTCGATCTGTTCCTTGCGGACCTTGTCGGTGAGGTGTTGTTCCTCGTGGACGGTCTCGGTTTCGAGGCCGACGCGCTCTACGGCGACGGTTTCCTTGGCGACTACTGGGCGTTCCTCGTGGAGGACTACCTCGCGGTCTTCCTCGCCGATCTTGCCGGCGCGGTCGGAGCCGGGGGTGATCGGTTCGCGGGTGACGTGGACCTCTTCGTGGCTGACTGGGACGGTGATTTGCTGCTCCTCTGTCACCACGTGCTTGTGGAGGGCGACGCGGCCGGTCTCCACCGTCTCGGTTCCGGCACGCAAGCGCTCCTCGGAGCGGATCATCGACTCCTGTCCAGCCGCATCCGCCCGGCCGGGCATTCCAGCGCCGCTGCGCCCCGGCGCCGCCTGCATTCCTGCGGCCTTGTCCCCGGTCCGGCCCTTCCGGCCAGCTTGCTCGCGGCCCGGCATCGCGCTCTGCATGTTGTAGTGCCGGTAGAGCTCGGCCGCTTCCTCCTGGGAGAGGTGACCCTGGTCATCGATGCGGGGTGCGTCCTTGATCAGGTCTTTGCGGGTGTCGACATGTAGCCCGTCGGCCTCGGCGTGTGCTCCGGTCAACGGGACAAAGGATTCCTTGGTCCCGAACAACCCGGTCCGCACTGTCGCCCACTCGGGCATCCCCGACAGATCCGAGGCATAGAGGTTCGCGACCGTGCCGACCTTGTTGCCCTCGACATCGTAAAGATCCTTGCCGATGGCCTGTTCCAGTTCCTGCGCGGTGCTCATCAGTACTCATCCCCGTTCTTGATTGTCGTCGGCAACTGCCTACGTACGGCGAGTACCCGGAGCGGCGATCGACAAACAACGAGTGACCAGAGTTTCGAGGTCGGCCCCGAACGGCCGGTCCCCCTCGATCGGCGGTACGACGGCCGCAACAGACCCGAGAAACTCTTGTAACAAAGGCGGAACGGCCCGCTTCGACAATGCGAACGCCTGAAAGACAGCCAGTACTTCGCACGCCAGCACCTCGCGCGCCAGCCGAATCGCCTCACCCAGCCCGCTCGCAGCCTCCCAGCTGAAGGACTGGACATCTTCCTGACCATTGGACGTCTCGACGGAACCGATTGCCGCCGGCAACGAGAGTCGTCGCAAAGAATGCACCAGCGCAACAGCCTTCTTGTGTACTGCGACCAGCCCCGCCTGTGGACCCGGCTCGCGCGCCAGCTGAGCCGGCAACCCGGTCACCGCTGGATCGAGCAGCCGATGAACCCGTGCCGCCGACACTTCGGACGCATGGGTGAGCGCTGCCACCAGTTGATCACAATGAGCCGCAAGATCGATCCCGTGAAAGCCGGCCGTTCCGACGAACTCACCATCCAGGAACGCGGGAGAATCGGTGACACCGGCGAGTGCACGTGAGACAGCCTCATCGAGCCGCTCCACAGCCCGCGAGAGGTTGGCGAACACGTGTCCTGCCACACGGAACGACACCGGCGCCTGGAGTGAGCGCGGTTCGTCTTCCGGGCCGGCGAGCTCCAGGAGTCTGGTCAGCTCGGCAGTCAGGACTTCGTCTCCCCTTCCACACAAGGGGTTGTAAGGATCGCGATTGGCCCCGATCACGGCAATGCCGCCCGCAGCCGCCAGGCGCTGCAGCTCCAACAACCGCCGAGCCCGCGAAACCAGCAACCAGGCCCGGCCGGTAGCACCGGGAATCCCAGCCAGTAGCGCAATTCCCTCCTTGGGCCCAAGCTCGAAGGAGGAGGAGGAGGCCGCCACGACGGTTCCGTTCGGTGTCAGCACAGAACCGATTCCGACGAGCGGGCCGAAGGAGTGTGCTAGCGGAATGATTTCTCCGGCAGAGCCGGCGCCCTCCAGAGGGATGGCGGGGACAACATCACTGTTCAGAAGGTCCACAAGGCGCAGGCACAACTCCGAAGAGACCCCAGCATCACCAGTGAGAAACGTCCACAGCCGGGCGACGACAACAGCTCGCGCCTCATCAGGGGGCAACCAGGGCGGACCGCCAACAGCCCTTCCCAGCAGGAGATTCCTCTGATGCACACCTTGTTCGGCCTCACTGAGCCGAACCTTGCTCATGGCCCCCATCCCCGTGTTGACCCCGTAAACAGGAGCACCAGAGCGCAGCGCCGACAATACGGCGTACCGGGTGGTTCTGAGGCGCTCGAGCAAAGCGGGTGACAGCTCGAGCGGCACGCGTTCAAGCCTCAGGTCTTCGGGTCGGGAGATCAGCATGTCAGTGGAATCTGAGCATCGTGCCGACCTCGGCCGCCTCGGCCCGGCGCAGGATCAGGTGCGCGATCGCCACGTCCAGCAGGGAGAGCCCGCGATGCCAGAAGAGGTTGCGCTCGGCATCGTTCTCCCGGCCCGGTTTCTGGCCCGCCACGATCTGGCCGAGTTCGGCGTACAGGGTTTCGGGTAACAGCCGACCCGTGTCGACATGTCGCCGGAGCGCGCCGAAGCGACCGGACTGGGCCTCGCGCCAGTCGTCGACGACCACCTTGTCCATCACGTCGAGCAGGTCGAGTTCGACCGCGCTGATGGTGCCGTACGGGACTACGAAGGCGCCGGGCTTGACCGCAGCCGTGCGCAGCAAGGATTCCGGCTCGTTCAGCCGGGTCGCCTCGACGATCACGTCGGCGCCGTCGAACGCCTCCTCGGCCGTCGCGACCACCCGGACCGGAGTGGACAGTTCGGCGGAGAGCTCGGCCGCGAACTTCTCGCGCGACTCCGGCCGGCGCGACGTCACCCGGATCTCGTCGAGGTCGAACAGGTCGTCGAGCATGGTGACGTTCCGCCACGCCGTACCGCGGGATCCCGCGTGGCCGAGGATCTTGCTGTCGCGGCGGGCCAGGTGCCGCGCGCCGACCGTGGTCATCGCACCGGTCCGGGCCGCGGTGATCATGGTCGCGTCGAGGACCGCGAGTGGGATGCCGGTGGTCGGGTCGAAGAGGGTCGCCATCGCCAGCTCGCTCGGCAGGCCGACCTGGTAGTTCGGGACGAAGTCGCCGACCACCTTCACACCGCTGACGCCGTGCTCGCCGAGCCGGTTCAGGTGCCCGCGCAGGATGTTGAAATGCCCGATCCCGCCGTTGTCGGGCTGCAGATGCACCCGCGGCTCGAAACTCGTCTCCCCCTCGCCGTGATCGCGGACCGCCTGCTCGACCGCGTCGACGATCTCCGTCCGGGTCAACCCGAGCGAGTCGATCTCCGGCCCGGACAAGAACCGCAACCAGATGCCCTCAGCCATCGAACCTCCACGTTGATCTCTTCCGCATCGTGCCAGCCGGCGGCAACTTTGGTCTCTTTCGGGGTCTTACGGTTCGACTTCGGTATCGCACCTTCTCGCAGCACCTGATCGGCCGCTCGCGCGCTGTTACGTTCGGTGAACAGGAGAGGAGAAGCCGGCATGAGCACGGAAATCGCGACGACGATCGGGCATTCGACGTCCGACAAAGTCGTGCTGTACGGCGGGTTGCCGCTGGCCGGCGCGACGCTCGGGTTCTTCCTGCCCCGGATCGCCTCCTGGGCAGAGGGCCGGAAGTGGATCCCGTTCCAGGGCGCGCTCGAGCTGATCGCGAAGGGGGACAGCTGGTGGGTGGTGGCGATCTGTGTCGCGGTCGGCCTGCTCGCCGGCATCGTGCTCGCCGCGATGGCCCTGGAGGACACGCTCAAGGTGACGATCACGAACAGCGGTATCGAGTTCCTGAAGAACCAGAAGACCGTGCGGGTTCCGCGCGACCAGGTGGCCGTGGTGTTCCTGGACGGCCGGGAGATCGTCGTCCAGGATCCCTCGTCGCGCGAGTTGGCACGCGAACGGCACGACCAGCTGAAGAGCGACGCGCAGCAGATTCCGGCCGCGTTCCAGGCTCACGGCTACCGGTGGTCGGCGGGCGGTGATCCGTACGGCGACCGGTTTCGTCGCTGGGTCGAGGACGAACCGGATCTCCCGCCCGCGGTGAACGCCGTACTGCGCGCCCGGGCGAAGGCGTTCGGTCAAGGAGACAAGGGGAAGGCGGATCTGCGAGAGCTCCGCGCCGAGGTCGGCAAGCTCGGTTACGTCGTACGGGACGAGAACAAGAACCAGTACTGGCGTCCCGTCGCGGGCTGAAGCAGGGAAGGAAAGCGATGGATGGGGGCGCAGTACTGGCGTTCGGTCGCGGGCTGATCAGCCGGCCGGGATTGGTTCGCGGATCAGTGACGGCAGTTTGGCGGCGGTGGCTTCGTCGGCGGGTGCGTAGACGACTAGGTGCGCACTGTCCGCATTCGGTTGCTGCCACAGGTTGGTGGCGAGCAGGCGGAGTTCACCGATCTCCGGATGGTCGTAGTGCTTGGTCGCGGTGGTCGGAGTCATCACCTCGTGGCGTTCCCACAACTCACGGAACTCCGCGGACTCGGTCTGCAGCCGGTTCAGGAGCGCCTTCCAGGCCGGGTCGCCCAACCCGGCCGTCATCGAGGCGCGGAACTTCGCCGCCATCACCCGCAACGTCGCCTCGAGGTCGACCATCGTCGCCCGGGTCTGCTCGTTGGTGAAGGCCAGCAAGATCATGTTGCGGTCCTCGGCCGGAATCCGGTCCAGGTCGCAGAACAGCCGGCCGAACGCGCGGTTGTAGGCCAGTACGTCGAGTCGCCCGTTCTGCAGGCTGGCCGGGAACGGCTCGAGCTGGGTGAGCATCAGCCGGATCGCCGCGGTGACCGGGCTGTAGCTGTTCGCCGGGGTCGGATCGATGGACCCGGCCAGCCGGAAGAGATGGGTCCGCTCGGAGCGGTCCAGCCGTAGCGTCCGGGCGATCGCGTCGAGCACCTCGGCGGAGACCTGGATGTCGCGGGCCTGCTCGAGCCAGGTGTACCAGGTGACCCCGATCGCGGCCAGCTGCGCGACCTCCTCGCGCCGCAATCCCGGCGTACGGCGTCGGCGGCCGGCCGGCAGACCGACGTCCTCCGGGGTGAGGCGCTCCCGGCGGCTGCGCAGGAAGGTGGCCAACTCGTCCCGGCGCGGATGGTCGCTAGCGTTCATGCCACCAGGATCGCACCGGCTTCAAACCGGTACCAGGTGGAATTTCTACCAGGATAAGGAGACACTGGTACCAGGCTGAGCACCGCCTGATCGTGGTACTCATGACCTCACAGCTCGAAGCCACCGCCCGGCCCGCCACCGCGGTCCCCACCGGGCCGCTGAGCGCGATCGGACTGCTCGCACTCCTGCTGTCCGGATCGCTGCCGATCCTCGACTTCTTCATCGTCAACGTCGCACTGCCCGCGATCGACACCGATCTCGCGGCCGGTCCGGCACTGCTCGAACTCATCATCGCCGGCTACGGCGTCGCGTACGCCGTACTGCTCGTCGTCGGCGGGCGACTCGGTGACGCCCTCGGCCGGCGCCGGATGCTGCTGATCGGGATGGCCGCCTTCATCCTGACCTCGCTGGCCTGCGGTCTCGCGCCGACGGCCCTCGTGCTGGTGATCGGCCGGATCGCGCAAGGCGCCTCGGCCGCACTGCTGAATCCCCAGGTCCTGGCCACCATCCAGACCGCAACGACCGCGGAGCGCCGGAACCGGGCCGTCGGCCTGTACGGCGCGGTGGCGGGCCTGGCGATGGTGATCGGCCAGGTGCTCGGCGGTTTGCTGGTCGGTGCAGACTTCGCCGGCTTCGGCTGGCGAACCGTGTTCCTGGTGAACGTGCCGCTCGGTCTCGTGACGTTGTGGCTGACCGCGCGCACCGTGCCGAACACGCGGGCCGCCAAGCCTGCGCCGGTCGATCGGGCGGGAACGCTGTTGTTCAGCTTGATGCTGGTGCTGTTGCTGATCCCGTTGAGCGAAGGGCGTGCCGCGGGCTGGCCCGTCTGGTCCTGGATCAGCCTCGCCGCCGTGCCGGTTGCCGCCTACCTGCTCATCAGGGTGGAGCGGTCGAAGGAGTCGCGCGGAGTGCTTCCGCTCTTGCCCACAAGGCTTCTCGCCGTCCGCGCAGTACGGACCGGGCTGGTGCTGATCGTGCCGTTCTCGATCGGGTTCGGCGGGTTCATGTTCGTCTTCGCGATCGCTCTGCAGCAAGGACTCCACCTCGGGCCTGTCGAGGCAGGGCTCACCCTGACGCCGTTGGCGGTCGGCCATCTGACGGCATCACTGCTCGGTCCACGACTGGTCAACCGGTTCGGGACGCGAGTGCTGATCGGCGGCGGTCTCATTCAGATCGCCGGACTCGCAGTACTGGCTTTCGTCGTACTGCGTGGGTGGGAGCACCTCACCCCGCTCATGCTGCTGCCGGGAATGGTGCTGACCGGAATCGGTACCGGCAGCCAGCTCCCGGTGATGTTCCGGGTCGTGCTGTCCGGCGTACCGGGTGAGTTCGCGGGCGTCGGCAGCGGGTTGATGGTGACCATCCAGCAGTCCTCGCTCGCGGTCGGTGCCGCGCTGGTCGGGTCTATCTTCTTGTCGCTGTCCTCGGCGCTGCCCGGTTCGGGCGATGCACTGGCCTGGACCATCGCGGTGATCGCTGCCCTGATCGCCACGGCCGGGGTGCTGGCGACCCGCGCGAAGCTCGCTGCGTGAGACGGAGCGTGCGGGAGTTGGTGTGGGTGGGGAGTATGGAAGCGTGATCACGGTTGAGCAGGCGAGGCGGTTGCGTAAGGCCGGGGCGCTCTGGGTGCCGGGCGCCGGAGACCGGTTCGTGGTGCCCGACCGGGAGATGGACGACGACGTGTTCGTGGTCAGCGACATGACCGTCGAGGTGCACGACTATCCCGGCGGCAAGGTGATCGGGTTCAACGGGACCACCGAATGGGCGCTCGACAGCATCGAGCAGCGTGAGGTGATCTGGCTACCGCGCGAGGAACAGCTCCGTGCGCTGCTCGGCTCCCGCTTCCGGAAGCTGGCGGCCGTGCCCGAAGGTTTCGCGGTGGAGACAACGGACGGAACCTACGTGTCCGAAGACGCCGAACAGGCTTACGCGGAAGCTCTATTGGACCTGCTGAACGGCTGAAATTCAGCGGATCAGGGCGTTGCGTAGCTCGGCAGCGCGGAGTGCAATGCGCTCACGGGAGCCGGCGACGAACCGCTGCAGCTGGGTGTCGAGAACAGCGGTCGCCTGCAGATGCGTGACGTCCAGGAGTTCGCGGACCCGGCGTACGGCGGCGTCCCGGTCGGGCGCTCCGGCGATCGCCTCGAGCACCTCGGACCGCCGGTCGAAGGCACGCAGCAGGCCTTCGTAGATCTCCAGCTGCGTGTACGCCGACCGGTCCGGCTCGATCGCTCCGGGGTGCACGCTTCGATCGTCTCCCTTCGCGGCCGCGTGGTCGAGGTCTGCACCGCGCACCACCTGCCGCCACAACGCCGGTACTACGGGCCGGCGGCTCCGGGTGGATCCACGGGTGATCATGGGGGCATATGTCGTCATCTGTCTGCGCTCCTGGTGGTGTGTCTGGCGGGTGCGATCTGGGTCGGGCTGCCGGGATCCGGGCGGTGGTGGGTCGTCACCGGGATCAGCCCGACTCGGCGGCGCTGGTGGTCATCGGGATCAGCCGGCCTCGGCGGCGCCGCTGACCTGCAGCGCCGGGCAGCGGTTGCCTGGGGTGGTGAGCGCCTCGAAATGCCAGGGCTCGTTGTCGTAGCGGCGGCAGAGTCCGTACCGCCAGCCGTTCTTCTCCAGCCAGGTCATCGCGGCCCGTGGGCCGATGTCGACGGCTCTGCCCTTGACGTGCGCGGACTTCTCCGGCGGCAGCACCCACTTGATCGCTTCGCGGTACGAGCCGTACTTCACGATCGCCTCCTTCAGCAGCTGGTTCTGCTTGGCGACACTGCGCCGGCCGGAGGTGATGCTGATCGTGATCCCGTCCTGCTTGGCTGCGGCCGTCGCCTTGCGCAGGCGGGACCGTAGCTTCGGGGTGAGGCCGAGGTCGCTCTCCTCGGAGTACTTCGTACCGGTGCTCTTCGGCGCGACCGGGGGCTTCGGCTTGGTCGGCTTATGGGACGGCTGGTGCGTCGGCTTCGGGCCGGGCGGCAGCGTGACGCTGGTCTCGACCGCGGGCGGTTTGTTGCCGATGGCACCGGATCCCGCGACGACCGGCTGCTTGTCCGCGGCCGAGTCGCCGTCGAACAGCTCACCGAGCTGGGAATGCCAGATCAGCAGCGACCCCACCGCGAGCACCGCGACGGCAGCTCCGATCACTGACAGCAACCGGGGTCGCTGCGTGGACGTGGAGCGCGGCGGCAGCTCGTTGGTCATGGGGTACAGCCTCTCGGTTCAGCACGGTCGCCACATCGGCCCCAGGGACCGTCCTCAGTGGCCAGAAGTCGGACCTTGGTAGGGGGTCGGACGCCAGATCTCCTCCGAAAGTTGGAGAAACTGCCGGTCCGGGCGCAGGAGTCGTCAATTGTTCACCACGACTACTCTGAGCAAAGAAGCACGTGTGCCGAGCGAGTCGTCGAAGGGTTAGTCGGGTGTTGAACTTCTGGCGACGGTTGTCGTCGGTGCAGCAGGACCTCCTGCTGGCCGTGGCGATCGCCATCGGCTGGTTCGGCGGGCTGGCGCTGATCAATCACAGCGACCTGCGGCCGAAGAACCCGAGTGTCTCCGTGGTCACCGGGATCTTCCTGGTACTGACCGTGGCGATGGTCCGGACGATCCCACGCATCACCCTCGTCTTCGTCTCCGTCTGCTACCCGCTGGTGTACGCATCGGCCGAGACCGGGCTCGCCGAGCAGATCGGACTGGACATCTTCCGGGCGCCCGCGATCAGCGATGCGGCGCTGCAGTCCGAGCTGCATCTCGTCCCACTGCTGGTGGTCGGCTATCTGGCGGCGTCGAGCGGCGTACGGCGGTCCACGACGCTCTTCTTCAGTATGGGCAGCCTGTTCGCCCTGATGATCTGCCTGCCGGCGCTGGTCGCCATCGTGCTGAACAAGAGACCTGACATCACCCACTACGGCCCCCGGTACAAGAACCTGCCGACCGACCTCTCCAGTCTGTACGGCTATATCGATGTCTCCCTCTTCGTCTTCGCCGAGGCGCTGATCTGCGGGATGGTGCTGCTCGGCACGAACGCGCTGCGCCGCCGGAAGACGCTGCTGGTGCTCGAGCAGCGCAACGCCGCCCTGATCAGACTCCGCACGGTCGAGGCCGAGCGGGCCGCGGCTGCGGAGCGGACCCGGATCGCGCGGGATCTGCACGACGTGGTCTCCCATCACATGAGCGCAGTGGTGATCCGTGCCCAGGCTGCGGACCGGGTGGCGGATCGCAACCCGGAGGCGCTCCGGGAGGCGGTTCGCTGGATCATCGGCAGCGGCAAGGAAGCGCTGACCGCGATGCGGGAGACGGTCCGGGTGCTGAACACCGCGTCCTCCAGCAGTGGCGCCGAGACCGCGCCGGTGCCCGACCTGTCGGACGTTGCCCGGATGGGTGACCGGCTGAAGGCGGTCGGCGTCGAGGTGACGATGGACCTGCCGACCAGGCGGCAACTGACCTCGGCGACCGATCTGACCGCCGTACGGATCATTCAGGAAGCGCTCACCAACGTGATGGTGCACGCCAAGGCGACCGCGGCCCAGGTCAGCTGGCAGAGCGGGGTACAGGGTGAATTGCTGACCATCGACGACAACGGCAGCGGCGGACCGCCGCCGGTGAACGCGCTGGAGACCGCCCGGCGGAACGAGAGCGGCCGGGGCAACGGCCTGATCGGGATGCGGGAACGAGCACAAGCGGTCGGCGGCACCCTCGCCGTGGCCGCCGGACCACTGGGTGGATGGAGAGTGCAGGCATGGTTGCCGCCACAGAGGTGACGGAACAGATCCGGGTCCTGGTCGCCGACGACCAGGGCGTGATCCGGATGGGGCTGGCGATGATCCTCGATCACGAGCCCGACCTGACCACGGTCGCGCAGGCCGGCGACGGCGAGGAGGCGCTCCGGCTGATCGAGCAGTACGACCCGGACGTGGTGCTGATGGACATCCGGATGCCGGTGATGGACGGGCTGGTCGCGACCGAGCGGATCACCCGGGCGGCGAAGGAGTCGGGTCGCCACCGGCCCGCCGTACTGGTGCTGACGACGTTTGACGACGAGGCGTACGTGCTCAGCGCCGTACGGGCCGGGGCTTCGGGGTTCTTGCTGAAGGACACCGATCCGGATCTGCTGGTGTCCGCAGTACGGGCTGTGCATCGCGGCGATTCGCTGGTGGATCCGGCGTCGACGCGGGTCTTGCTGGAGCGTTGCGTGGAGCTGGAGCGGCGGGTGGGTGGCGAGGAGCCTGCGCCGGCGGCTCTGCCGGACGCGCGGTGGGCGGGAGCGCTGGCGCAGTTGAGTGATCGCGAGCGGGAGATCCTGGTCTGGATGGCGCGCGGGCTGTCGAACCGCGATCTCGCTGCGAAGCTCTTCGTCAGCGAGACGACGGTGAAAACCCACGTCAGCAACGTGCTCTCGAAGCTCGGCTTGTCCAGCCGGGTCCAGGCTGTCGTGGTCGCCTACGAGGCGGGTGTGGTCCGCCCCGGCGAAGCCGACGTCAACTGGGACGCCTAGCTCAGGATGTAGATGGCGCCTACGGCGACGGCGATGAGCACGATCACGGTCAAGAGCTGAGTGAGAAGCGACGCCTGGCGGCGCTGTGGCAAGAAGTCCCCGGTCATACCTTCCAGCGTGCCTGCCCGGGGCCCGCCACCCATCCTCCCCAGGAACGGTTCCCCAGTGACACAAGTCGCCCCCGGACGCACCCCCTCTCATCCCCAGGGATGACAACCCGCCATTTAGTTGCCCTGCGCCCCTGCCTCTTCACTCTCAGCACTCGGTAGAAGCTTGATGAAGGCCTGCTCGACGGCTGTGAGGGTCTGGTCGACGGTTTGGCCGTCGACGGTGATGACGGTGGCGGCGGTTCCCTCTAGCTGGCCGCGGATCAGGTTCCAGCCCCAGGTGAGGCCGTGGTGGATGCCTTCGGGGTGCCTGCGCTCGAGTCTGGCGAGCTGTTCCCCGCTGGACGGCATCAACCAGACAGCGTTCTCGCCGACGCCGGCCATCTCGGGGGTGACTGCGGCACCTTCGACCACCGCCGCTGTCTTCGGGTTCAGTGCGTTGAGGTCTTCCAGGATCATCGGGCGGCGGTCGAAGTCGCCCGGACCGTTGCCGAGGACATGGAGACCGGCTGCAGCCGCGCGCCGCTCGTGGTCGCGCGCGTGAGCGTCAACGCTGTAGTAGAGAAGCCCGTGCTTCTGGGCGAGTAGCCGGCTTATCGTCGTCTTGCCTGCCGCAGCGGGGCCGCCCACCCAGAGAATGTCCATGGAGTTCAATTATTCACGAGGTATTCGGCGGCGACTTTTTTGGGGACGCACATGCGCCAGGCGTCGAGGATCAGTTCGCGGAGTTCGGTTTTGTCGAGGGCGGCGAGGTTGACCTCGATCCAGCGGAAGCGCTCGTCGGACTTGCTGGGCGGCAGGAACTTATAGATACACGATCTGGCCGACCCGGAATTTGATCCGGTCGCGCACGACGACCTCATAGCTGCGAGGCAATCCTTCCGTCACCGCCCGGATATCCGCCAGGTCCACCACAGCCGTTCCCCTCACCTGCAGACAGTTTCATCCAAGCTAGTACGACGTACGCGAGCGCCGCCAGGTCTCCTGGCGGCGCTTCGTCGTACTAGGCGGTCTTCAGAGGGCCGGCGGGCTTGTAGCTGGTGAGGGTGAGGCCGGACGGGAGGGCTGTGGTGGCGACCAGGTCGTAGGTCTGGGCTGGGGTGCCTTCTGCGAAGAGGCGTTTGCCTGTGCCCAGGAGGACTGGGTAGGTGATCAGGAGGATCTCGTCTGCGAGGCCGTGGTCGAGCAGCGTGGAGGTCAGGGTGGAGCTGCCGGAGAGGACGAGGTTGGGGCCGTCCTGGGCCTTGATCCGCCGAACGCCTTCGGCGATGTCGGTGCCGACGCTCTCCACCGGACCCCACGCGAGGCTGTCCGGGCGGTTGGTCACGACGAACTTGGTGGCCGCGTTGATCCGATCCGCGACCGGATTGCTCGGCATCTCCGGGAAGATCTCCGACCAGAGGTCGTAGGTGAGCCGGCCGAGCAACAGATCGAAGCGGTCGCCGTGTGCCTCGAACACCGCGGCGCCTGCCTCGGCGGACCGGTAGGGCGCGGTCCAGTCGTGGAAGGGGAAGTCGTCGTTGTCGGTGGAGTTCTGGATCACGCCGTCGAGCGACATGTGTTCGACGATCTTGAGGTTTCGCATGACTTCTCCTTGGTGATCAGGCGGGTACGTAGCGCAGGGTGAGGATGCCGGAGTCGTAGGCCTTCGAGTCGGTGAGCTCGAGGCCGGTCCGCTGCAGCAGATCGGTGAACAACGGCTGACCGTTGCCTAGGGCAACCGGGTAGACCTTCAGCCAGTACTCGTCGACGACACCGTGCCGGACGAACTGCTGGACGGTCTCGACCCCACCGAAGAGCACGAGCCCCTTCCCCTCGGTCTCCTTGACCGCCTTCATCTCGGCCGGGATGTCCGCGGTCGCCAGCCGGTCCTTCGGCGACAGCAGCCCGGTCAGGGTCCGGGAGAAGACGATCTTCGGCGTCTCCACCATCCAGGTCGCGAAGTCGACCAGCTCCGGCGGACTGTCCGGATGGTTCCTTTGCGTCGAGAATGCCTCGTTCAGCTGGTGGTACGCCTTCCGGCCGGCGACCATCGTGTCGACCTCGGCCCGGAGTTGTTCGGTGAACTCGATGTTCAGCTGGTGGTCCGTCGTCATCCAGTCCAGCTCGCCGGCCGGCCCGGCGATCGCGCCGTCCAGCGTCATGTTGCTGACCAGAATCAGTTTGCGCATCCTCCGCCTCCTCGGATCGTCGGCCCTGTCGGCCGGTAGCCTGCGACGAGCGTCGCCGATCCGCCCCTCGGCCGTCGTCGTCAGATCTGGTGATATCGCGGTCCGGTGATCAGGGAGGGGGACTCCAGTGCCGTCGTCGGTGAGTCCGGTCCTGGTCGGTCGCGCTACCGAGCAGGAGACGCTGCTTGCGGCGTACGAGCGCTGCCGGCGGGGCGAGGCAGTCACGGTTCTGGTCTCCGGCGAGGCCGGCATCGGCAAGTCCCGGCTGATTGCAGCTGTCACTGCCGAGCTGAAGCACGCAATGGTGCTGACGGGTGGCTGTCTGGAACTGGGTGCCGACAGTGCGCCGTACGTGCCATTCGTGGCGGTACTGCGGGACCTTGTCCGCCAGGTCGGGCGGGAGCGAGTGGACGAGTTGCTGCCGCTGGCTACGTCGAGTCTGGCGAGCTGGTTGCCTGGCTACGCGCCCGCTGGCGTACCGCACAGTCGGGTCCAGTTGCTGGAAGAGTTTCTGACCCTGGTCACCCGCGTCTCCGAGGAGCGCCCGGTGGTGATCGTGGTGGAGGACCTGCACTGGGCCGACACGTCCAGCCGGGAGCTACTCGCCTACCTGGCCAGAAACCTCGGCAGCCACCCAGTGCTCCTGATCGGCACGGTGCGCACCGATGAACCCGTTCCCGGCCGCAGGTTGCTGGCGGAACTGGGTCGGCGGGCGGACGTCGTACAGATTCCCCTGCCCCCGCTGAACAAGAAGGACGTCAGAGAACTGCTGACTGCCCTCGACGGCCAGCTAGCCGATCCCGCCAGGAGCAATCGCGTTCACCAGCGCACCGGCGGCAACCCGCTGTTCGTCGAGGCCTTGCGGAGCGTTGGCGGCTTCTCCACTGCCGGCCTGACCGACCTCTTGCTCGACCGTATCTCCGAGCTGCCTGCCCCAGCCATCGACCTGCTCGCAGTGATCGCCGTAGCCGGCACCCCTGTTCCGGACGACCTCCTCGAATCCGTCGCGCATCAGGACGATCTACAACCCGCACTGAAGACGCTGGTCGACCTGCAGCAGGTCGTGATCCGCGACGACGGCTACTGGATCCGCCACGACCTCATCCGCGAAGCCGTCTACCAAGCACTGCTCCCTGCCCAACGCCGCCGCCTGCACACCCGGTACGCCGAGGCTCTCACCGGCCAGCCCGAGGCAACAGCAGCATTGGCCGAGCACTGGATCGCAGCAGAGCGCCCGGAGCTTGCCCTGCCCGCTGCCTGGGGTGCTGCCGAACACGCAGGTCAGCAGTACGCGTACGACGTACAGCTGCACCTGCTGGAACAGATCCTCGCCTTGTGGGATCAGGTGCCAGAGAACGAGCTCGACCACATCACAGTGCTCGAACGAGCCGCAGCCGCTGCCCACGCAGCCGGCAAAGCCGCCGAGGGCATCGCACATTGCACGGCTGCGCTGGCAGTCCTGGACGCTGCCAAAGAGCCCGAGCGAGTCGCCAAGCTTCTCGGTCTGCGCGGAACCCTGCAGCTACAGGCGAGTGGTGGCGGACACGCAGACCTGAGCGAGGCTGTCGCTCTGGTCCCGCCCGGTATAGCCGACCGCACCCGGGCCCGGCTGCTTTCCTGGTGGGCAGTGATCGCGTTGAGCGGCGGAGGGGGGAAGGCAGCCGTCGAACTGGCCGAGGCGGCACTCGAGTTCGCCGGCAACGACGACGAGAGCCGGGCCCGCGCGCTGATGACCGTGTCAGCCGCTCGTGGACTGGCCGGTGACGTCGAAGGTGCGTCCAGCGTGTTCGAAGCAGCCCGCGAGGCCGCGCTGGCCGCAGATAACCACCACACCTATCTCACCGCCATGCAGTGGCACGCCGCCAGCCTGACTTTCGCCGGCTACTACGCAGCCGCGGCAGAGCTGGCGCAGAACGGTCAGCGCGAGGCCGAGCGGTTAGGACTCGCGCGCTCGCGCGGCAGCATGCTGGCGGCGAACAGGGCGCGCGCACTGATCGGTCTCGGCCGCTGGGACGAGGCACTGGAAGTGATCGAGGACGCGATCGCCGACGAGCCACCGCCGCTGTACTCGCTGCTCCTCAAGATCGGCTCCGCCGACGCGCTGCTGCAGCGTGGCGAGTTCGCCCGGTACGACGAGATCGCCGCTGAGGCGAGCACCTTCCTGCAGCGCTACCCGGATGCACAGATGATCCGCGGCAACTTCCTGCCGCTGTCACCGCTACGAGCGCTGCTGAGCGGTGACCTCCAGCACACCAATGAGCTGGTGGACGCGATCCTGGCCTCCCGGCCCGAGCCGGTTGCCGGAGCGGAGCCCCTGGTAGCGGCCCGGGCCGGAATCCGGCTCCTGCTGGCCGGCCCGAAGAGAGCAGGCCACGAGGAACGCATTGCGCAACTGTGTGAGCTGACCGACAAGCAACCGGTACGGACACGGCTCACCGATGCTCTGCGGCTGGCTATCAAGGCGATGAGCCAGGGCGCGCCGCTGCAGGAGTGGGACCGGATCGCAGAGCTCTGGCGAGAGCTGG
Organism: Kribbella sp. NPDC006257; assembly: GCF_040613535.1. Classification (NCBI taxonomy): domain Bacteria; kingdom Bacillati; phylum Actinomycetota; class Actinomycetes; order Propionibacteriales; family Kribbellaceae; genus Kribbella; species Kribbella sp. NPDC006257. The sequence goes on along the minus strand of NZ_JBEXSJ010000009.1, from coordinate 97,582 downwards.
AAGACCCGTACGAGCTGGCCGAGGCGCTGACGACGGCAGCGCAGGTAGCGCTCTCCACCAGTAACAAGTCGGGCGCCCGGTTACGGCTACGGGAGGCACGCTCGCTGGCGACGAGCCTGCGGGCAAAGCCGCTGCTCCGACGGATCGAGCAGCTCGCAGTACGAGCTCAGCTGACCGGTGAGCAACCAGAGGTCGGACCCGGCGCCCAGCTCGGCCTCACGCCCCGGGAGGTACAGGTGCTTCGGGTGCTTGCGCTCGGGCGTTCCAATGCGGAGATTGCGAACGAGCTGTTCATCTCGGTGAACACGGTCGCTACGCACGTCGCACGGATCCTCACCAAACTCTCCGTGACCACCCGGACCGAGGCTGCAGCGGTCGCCCACCAGCACGGGCTGAAATAGCGGGGTTCTGTACCGTGGTCTGATGCCCGAAGCAATCGTGAGCGCGGTCGAAGGCGCTGAGGTGGTGTTCCGCCTCAGCGATCCCGAGCATGCCTTGACCGGCGTCCGGCTGTGGGAGGAGCTCGGTCTGGCGGCCGAGCAACGGGAGTTCAAGCCGGTCGACTACGGCTGGGAGCTGCGGTTGCCACGGCCCTCGGCGCACCGGATGGAGTACCTGTTCGACATCGCTTACCAGGGCATGCGGACCGACCCGACCAACCCGCGGGTCGTCGGTGGCGCATTCGGCGAGCACTCCTGGCTGCCGCTGCCCGGGTACGTCGAACCGCGCTGGATCGCGATCGAGCCGATCGAGGCCGAGCTGACCGCGCTGCCGGTCGACCCGACGCCGGTCGGACCGATCGACGTCGAGGTCTGGGCACCGGCCGGGATCGCACCGAGCTTCGAGTTGCCGCTGCTGCTCTCGCACGACGGACCCGAGTTCGCGGCGTACGCCGGCCTGACCCACTACGCCGGCGCGATGGTTGCCGACGGCACCCTGCCGCCGTTCCGGCTGGCGCTGATCCGGCCGACCGCGCGGAACCTCTGGTACGCCGCCAACCCGCAGTACGCCGAAGCTCTCACCCAGCACGTGCTGCCCGCGGTCACCTCGCAGTACCGGAGCAAGCGGCCGGTGCTGATGGGTGCCAGCCTCGGCGGACTGGCCGCCCTGTACGCCGAATGGCACCACCCAGGCACCTTCGACGGACTCTTCCTGCAGTCCGGCTCCTTCTTCACCACGGCGACCGACCCGCAGGAGTCGAAGTTCGAGTACTACGCCGAGGTCACCGGTTTCGTGAACCAGGTGCTCGCGGCAACCGCGCCCCCGAGCCGGCCGGCGATCGCGATGACCGCGGGGACGCCGGAGGAGAACGTGCACAACAACCGGGTGATGGCCGCGCACTTGACTGCGCTCGGTCTCCGCGTAGCCTTCGACGAAACGCCGGACATGCACAATTTCACCGCCTGGCGTGATGTGCTTGATCCCTGTCTGACGGGTCTACTGCGGCGCACCTGGAGTGAGGCTGATGGAACGTGAACAGGTCGAGCTGGAGGCCCCAGGGCTGGACCGGCCGGGCACACTGATCCGGTACGGCCACTACGGGCGACCCGTGCTGGTCTTCCCGAGTGAGCAGGGCCGTGCCTGGGACTACGAGAACAACGGCATGGTCGGTGCGGTCGCGGACCTGATCGAGGCGGGCCGGGTCAAGCTGTACTGCGTCGACTCCTACGATCACGTCAGTTGGTCCGACCGCAGCATCCCGCTGGAGGAGCGAGCCCGGCGGCATGGGCTGTTCGAGTCGTGGATCCTCGAGCAGGTGGTGCCGGCGATCGGCAGCGATACGCCCGGTGCGTCGGACATCATCACCACCGGCTGCAGTCTGGGTGCGTTCCATGCGTTGAACTTCGCGCTGAAGCGGGCCGACCTGTTCCCGATCGCGATCTGCCAGTCCGGCAACTACGACGCGGCCAGCTGGCACGCCTGGGGCGAGCGCGGCTACGCGACGTACTTCAACAACCCGGCCGACTACCTGCCCAACCTGGACGGCGATCACCTCGAGTGGTTGCGCAACCGGGTGTTCCTGCTGCTCACGGTCGGCCAGGGTGACTGGGAGACGAACCCGACAGGTTCCTTGCCGTCCGCGCGCGCCACGTCCGCAGTACTGGCTTCCAAAGGCATTCCCCACGAGCTGGACCTGTGGGGTCACGACGTAGCTCATGACTGGCCTTGGTGGCGCAAGCAACTCGCCCACCACCTGCCCCGATTCTGTTAAGGAGCCTCTACTGATGGCTGACCGCTCTCAGCATTTGATCGGGTTGTTGCTCGGCGCCGAAGAAGACTGGCCGCAGGCGTTCGAAGGGCTGCTACGCAAAGTCGGGCCGGTGACCGACAGCGGCGGGACCACGCACGAGTTCAGCACCGAGCGGCTGTCGATCGAGCCGTTCGACCTGAACGACCCGGTCCGGGTCGGGCTGGTGATCGACCGGCTCGCCTACTGGTACTACCACCCGCGCGAGTGGCTGAAGAAGGCCGCGCTGATGAACGGCACGTACCTGCTCAACTCGCCGTTCACCTTCCAGTCGATGGAGAAGCACAGCGCGTACTGCGCGATGCTCCGGCTCGGCCTGAAGATCCCGCGGACCGTGCTGGTGCCGTACAAGAATCCGGTCGACAACGTGCGCTGGGCGTACACGGCGGCGAAGTACAACAAGCCGTTCGACCTGGACGCGATCGCCGACGACCTCGGCTACCCGATGTACATGAAGCCGTTCGACGGCGGCGGCTGGCGCGGGGTGTCCCGGATCAACAACCGCGAGGACCTGCACACGGCGTACGACGAATCCGGCGAGATGCTGATGCATCTGCAGGCGACGGTCGAGTACGAGAAGTTCGCCCGGGCGCTGTCGATCGGCGCCGAGACGATGGTGATGGACTTCCGCCCGGACGAGCCGATGCACAACCGGTACGCCGTCTCGCACGACTTCCTCAGCCCGTCGGCCGGCCACCAGGCGGTCGCGATCAGCCGGATCGTGAACGCGTTCTTCGGCTGGGAGTTCAACTCCTGCGAGATGCTGGTGGCCGGCGATTCGGTGCATCCGATCGACTACGCGAACGCCTGCCCGGACGTCGCGATCACCTCGCTGCACTACTACTTCCCGTGGGCGATCGGCGCGCTGGTGAAGTGGTCGGTGTTCTCGCTGGCGACCGGCCGGCGGACCAAGGTCGACCTGCACACCGAGCGGTACTTCGCGGTCGCCGACGACGAGTCGCTCGACTACGACGCGAAGATCGAGGCCTACCTGGCGCTGGCCGACGAGTACTTCGAGACCGCGAAGTACACCGAGTGGTGCGCGGAGAACCTGGCCGACTTCGACGCCCGGCTCCTCGAATGGGTCCAAGGCGACGACTTCGACCGCATCCTCCGCGAGACGGTCGCCGCTACCTACCCCGCCCACGAGCAGGAGAAGTTCCTAGCCCACTTCCGCGGCCTCACCGCCCTCTGGGCTTCCGACCAGTCAAAGTAGAACCACTGCAAGCGCGGCGGCGATTGCTAGTTGGATTGCTGCCGCGGTCAGCCGCCCTCTGGACCTGCTCCAGGGCACGTCTGCCCAGGCCCAGCCGGCCAGTACGACGTCGATGGCCAGCAAGGCTAGGCCGACTAGCCAGAGCCAGGGCGGCAGCTCCTGCCAGTTGACGGTCGCCCTGGCGAATAGCAGGAAGAGGACGCCGGCCAGCAGGATCAGTACTGCGTCGAGGCGGTCGCGGAGCTTGCGGCGGTGAAGCTGCCAAGCCGCGACGAGCGGATAGCCGATCGCGAGGACCAGCAGGAAGACGGTCCTCATCAGTTGGCCGCCAGCAGCTTGGTGCCGAAGTCGTCGACGGAGGCTGCGACATCGGACAGCACCACGACCGCCCGCTTCCGCTCCAGGTCGAGGCCGACGAAGGACCGGTAGCCGCCGGTTCCCCCGTCGTGCCAGACCATGTTGCGGTCCGTTCCAGGCAGTGGGCTGGTGAGCCAGAACAATCCGATCCGGTCGCCGTCACCGAACTCTTTCCGCGGCGCCAGCGCCTGGATGCCGTAGTACCCCCGCAGCAACGCTTGCAGCATCAACGCCAGGTCGCCCGACGTGGACACCACACCACCGGCGGGGCCGTAGCCGTCCTGCACCCACGGAGCTTCCTTGCGCCCGCCTGAGCTGTAGCCGTCCGGAGCAGTGGCCGGGACATGCGTCTCGTTCATCTGCAGCGGCAACAGGACCCGCTCGGTCAGGGCCTCCGAGTAGCTCTTGCCTGCTTTGCGTGCGAGAGCTTGACCGAGCAGTGCCGCACCAAGATTGGAGTACGCCGGGTTGCCGCGTCCACCGGTTCCCGCAGCTTTGGCTTGGTCGACGACCTGGTCAACGTCGTACGGGTAGGGATTGCCGGCGGACCAGCTCGCCACGAGCGATCGCGCGGCGACGAGTGGCTGGTGCGAGGTGTTGGGCAGGCCGGAGGTATGGGTCGCGAGTTCCTCGAGGGTTGCGGTGGCGACGCTCGCGCCGCCGAGCGGGATCAGCTGCCCGACTTGCTGATCCAGCTTCACTTCGCCACGGCGTACGGAGTCTGTCAGCAAGAATCCGGTGAGCGTCTTGCTGATGGAGCCGATCTCGAACGGGCCGTGTTCGTTGGCACCGCGGCCGGCGAACACCATCGAGTTGTCGCCGATCACCGCGACGGCCAGTCGATGCCCAGGGCCCTCGTAGTTCTGATCGATGAAGGCCTGCAGCTTCGTATCACCGCTCCTTGCTGTCGTGAGTTCCAGCGTGCGTGGGCGGACCAGCCAGCCGCCGGCGGCTACCGCGATCGCCAGTAGTACGGCGATGAATTTCATGCTCACCTCTCCAAAGCCACCAAGATCGCCAGCAGCGCGACCACCCGGGACGGGGGTACAGCGAAGACCCCGCGGCTTGGACTGTGCAACCAGCCTTCCGCAGTCAACTGCCGGAGATGGTGGTAGATCTGCCCGCTCGTGCCAAGACCCTGGACCGCACTGAGTCCGCTGACTGTGCTGGTCCCGCGCAGGATCTGCTGCAACAGGGTCAGCCGGACCGGGTTCCCGAGGGCCGCGAGTGCTCCGGCCCACTCGGTCCAGTCCGCTTCCAGGACAGCTTCCTCGCCATCGACAGCCTGTGGACGAAGCCGGCCGGCAGCGGCTGCTTCGAGCGCGGCGATCCGCTGCTCCAGCGCTGCGAGCCGGTTATCCACAGCTTCTTCCACACTGTGGATAGTACGTAGTTACGTAACTATTGCAAGTACCTCACCGCTAAAGTGGCGAGGTGCGCGACGACGAGGTGCCCGCGTGGTGGCAGCGGCTGGGGATCGACGGGCTGATGGACGTGCACGTGCACTTCCTGCCGGACGGCGTGATGAATGCGGTCTGGGCCTACTTCGACCAGGCCGAGGAGCACTACGGCCGGGCCTGGCCGATCACCTACCGGACGACTGTCGCCGAGCGACTGGAGACGCTGCGCGCACTCGGCGTACGGCGGTTTCCCGCGCTCGTCTATCCGCACAAGCCGGACATGGCTGCCTGGCTGAATCAGTGGGCTCGCGACTTCGCGGCCGCCACACCCGGCTGTGTCCGGAGCGGGACGTTCTACCCCGAGCCCGGCGCCGCGCAGTACGTGAAGGAGGCGCTCGAGTCAGGCACCCGGATCTTCAAGGTGCACGTACAGGTCGGTGACTACGATCCGCGCGACGACGAGCTCGACGCGGTCTGGGGCCAGCTGGCCGAGGCCGGCGTACCGGTCGTCGTGCACTGTGGATCGGGGCCGATCCCCGGTCGTCACACCGGACCGGGACCGTTCGGTGAGGTGGTGCGCCGGCATCCGCGGCTCACCGCGGTGATCGCGCACCTGGGCATGCCGGAGTACGCCGAGCATCTCGCGCTGGCCGAGACCTATCCGAACGTGCACCTGGACACCACGATGGCGTTCACGCCGTTCGCGGAGGCGATGATGCCGGTCGACCCGGCGCTCAAGCCGCGGCTGGCCGCCTTGCAGGACCGGATCGTGCTCGGGTCGGACTTCCCCAACATCCCCTACGAGTACGCCGTCCAGCTGGAATCACTGGAGCGCCTCGACCTCGGCGACGACTGGCTGCGCGCCGTCTGCCACCACAACGGAGCCCGGCTACTCGGTCGGTAGCTGAGCGGCGAACCAGGCGAGCGTGAGACCGGTCAGCAGGGCGTCGCGGTCGAGATCGAGGTTGACCAGCTGGGCATTCCAGGCCAGCAGCGCTGTGCTCAGCACCAGAGCGGAGATCTTCTGCCCCTCGTTGAACGCGGTCAGGTTCTCGTTGAACCAGCGCACTTCGGCGAGCTCCGCCGCGTCCAGTCCGCGCTGCTCGGCCTGCGCTTCGGTGACTTCCGTGTACGCCGGGGTCGCCGCGAGCCCCTGCCCGTCATCGCCGACCTGGTATTCCTCGTACCCGAGGCGGCTCATCAACTCGTCCCAGCCGGCCGCCGTACGCCGGCTCGGTGAACCACCGGGCGGGCCGGCCAGCGCGGTCCACGCGATCGACGGAATCACCAGGTGGTGACTGCCCCGCGCCTCCAGCCGGCCTGCTGAGTCGAGCACGTCCATCACGCCACTCGGCCAGGCATGCGTGAGCAGGGCCGGCGTCGCATTGGGGTTGGCGGACCGCAGGTGCAGGAAGTGGACGAACTGGCCGCTGATCTCGGTGCTGTAGTGGTCGTAGGTGCTCAGCCGGCGCTCGTGCTCCCGCCAGTCGTATCCGGCGACCCAGTAGTCGAGCAGCTCGTCGGCGTACGAGGCCGGGACGATCCGGTCCAGTCCCGCCGCGATGTAGTCGCTGCTGTCGCGGAACGTCCGGAGCCGCTGGTACAGCGACTCCAGCTCGGCCTGCGGCACCTGGAGCCGCAACTGCCGGACCTCCGCGGTTCGTTCGATTCCCACCCTGACGACCTCCACGCCTCTCCCCGTTCCGAACCCGCGACTTCCCCAGGATGATGCGCCGGACGAGCCGACAGTTCGGCTCTGTATACCTTTCTAACGACCTTCGGGCCGGAACGGTCCGCCGGGGTGTTGCAAGTTGCTGCAATTCGAGGTTTTTCGAAGAGTCTTGACAACGCTGTCCAGCGGCTCGGCCGACCCATTGCTGAGCGGATTTCAACGTTGTAAAGTCGTCGCGACCGCGCACTCCACCGCATCGGAGGCCCCTCGATGTCAGCCACCCCCGCTCAGCCCGGCGTCCCGCGCGCCGAGCATCCCCGGCCGCAGTTCGTCCGCCCCGACTGGCTCACCCTGAATGGTGAGTGGCAGTTCGAGCTCGACCGGTCCGACTCCGGCCTCGAGCGCGGTGTCCGCGACCGCGACCTGCTGCAGCGGATCACCGTCCCGTTCGCGCCCGAGTCGAAGTTGTCCGGGATCGAGAACGTCGACTTCCTCGAAGCCGTCTGGTACCGGACCACGGTCACCATCCCGGCCGACTGGGCCGGCCGGGAGGCGGTCCTGCACTTCCAGGCCGTCGACCACGACGCGACCGTGTGGGTGAACGGCGTCGAGGTGGTCCGGCACCGCGGCGGCTTCACACCGTTCAGCGCCTCGCTGAGCGGTGTCGCATCGCCTGGCGAGGAGGCGGTGATCGTCGTGCGCGCCCGCGACACCCGGTACGGCGTACAGGCTCGCGGGAAGCAGAGTCAGCCGTATTTCAACGCGGATTGCCACTACACGCGGACGACCGGGATCTGGCAGACGGTCTGGCTGGAAGCTGTCCCGACTGTCCATCTGCTGCGACCGCGAATCACTCCCGACGTCGCTGGGTCGGCCTTCCATATCTCCGTGCCGGTCTCGGCGAACAAGGCCGGCTGGAAGGTGCGGACCATCGTGTCCGACGAGGCCGGCGAGGTTGTCGCCGCCGAGGTTCGGGCCGATCTGGATCTCGCGCCACGCCTGGTGCTGCAACTTCCTGCTGACCGGGTTCGGCTCTGGGACACGACGGATCCGCACCTGTACGGCGTACGGTTCGAGCTGGTTGATGCCGAGGGCAACATTATCGACGCTGCCGAGAGCTATGCCGGGTTACGCTCGGTGTCGATCAACGGCCAGGCGATCCTGATCAACGGCAAGCACGTCTTCCAGCGACTCGTGCTGGATCAGGGGTATTGGCCGGAGAGCCTGATGACGGCTCCTTCGGAAGAGGCACTGGTGGCCGACATCGAGCTGAGTCTCGCGGCCGGGTTCAACGGGGCGCGGTTGCACCAGAAGGTCTTCGAGGAGCGGTTCCTGTACCACGCGGATCGGCTGGGTTATCTGGTCTGGGGCGAGTTCGGCGACTGGGGTGCGGGGGTCGCCGGTACCGGTGACGACAACCAGCAGCCGACGGCGTCGTTCGTGACCCAGTGGTTGGAGGCGGTCGAGCGGGACTACAGCCACCCGTCGATCATCGGCTGGTGCCCGATGAACGAGACGCATCAACTGCTGCACGACCGGATCACGCAGCTCGATGACGTCACTCGCGCGATGTTCCTTGCCACCAAGGCGGCCGACACCTCGCGGCCGGTGCTGGACGCGTCGGGGTACTCGCATCGCGTGCCGGAGACGGATGTCTGGGACTCGCACAACTACGAGCAGGACCCGGTCGAGTTCGGGAAGCAGATGGCCGGCCTCGCCGACGGTACGCCGTACGGGAACACCGGGCCGGAGCAGCGGCCGATCTCGCTGGCGTATGCGGGGCAGCCCTATTTCTGCAGTGAGTTCGGTGGGATCTGGTGGAATCCGACCGCCGCCTCCAGCTCGTCGGGGAACGACAACACCGAATCCTGGGGTTATGGGCAACGGGTGAAGGACGAGGCAGAGTTCTACGACCGGTTCACCGGGCTGGTCGATGTGCTGCTCGACAACCCGTTGATGTTCGGCTATTGCTACACGCAGTTGACCGACGTCTTCCAGGAGGAGAACGGGATCTACCGCTTCGACCGTTCGGTGAAGCTCGACGTGGAACGAATCCGCGCTGCTCAAATCCGACCGGCCGCCTTCGAGGTTCTAGAGGTCTAAAGGGGTGCCGTCGGGGGGAAGTTTGACCCCGGCGGCACCGATCTCGACTGGGCGCACCCATTTCAGATGACCCCCAGGACGTTCCACCCAGTACGACGTACGTCGCGCCGTCCGTTGAATCCTTCAGGCCGAGGTGGCGATTCCGCGACTGAGCGCTCCCATCGCCTTCGGCGCGCCGTCCTCGTAGAACTGCTCGAGTTCCACGATCTCGAAACCGGCCGCCGTCACCGCGTCGCCGATCTTCCGGGTGAGATGACAGCCGCCCACGATCCGCTTGTTGATCGGCTCGAGTCTCCGCTGCCAGCGCACCACCGACTCGTCCGGCGCGTACCCGTGCTCCAGGAAGTGGAGGGTGCCGCCTGGCCGGAGTACGCGCCGTAGCTCCAACAACGCGGCTTCGAGGTCAGGGATCGTGCACATCGACCAGGTCGACAGGGCGGCGTCGAACGTGTCGTCGGGGTACGGCAGCGCTTGCCCGTCGAGACCCGACCGTTCGATCGGCACACTGCTCTTAGCCACTCGCTCGGCCGCAAGCTTCCAGGCGAGGTCCGCAGGCTCGACCGCTGCGACGCGAGTGACTGCCGCCGGGTAGAACGGAACGTTGTGCCCGCTCCCGAAGCCGATCTCGACCACCTCGCCGGACAGATCGGCGCACACGCGGGCGCGGTTCGGATGAGCCGACTTGGCGCCACACGCAAAGTTGATCAGGCGGGGCAACACCCGCTCGCTGTAAACGCCCATCGCCGGCCTCCATCGTTTCGCTAAGGCGAGACTAGGCCGCTCCCGCTGATTCGGTCAGAGAGTGTGAGTGACCAACTGGAGCAGCAGACTCGCGGCAGCAACCGCGATCCAGAGGATCGCCCCCAGAAGCAACGGCCGGATCCCCGCAGCACGGAGCTCAGCCGGCCGAAGCGAGAGCCCGATCGCAGCAAGCGCACACGTAATCAAAAACGTCCCACTCAACGCCAGCCCCGCCTGCCAGCCCTCAGGCACCACGCCCGCACTCCGAAGCCCCGCCGCCCCCACAAACCCCACCAAAAACAAGGGCACCAACTTCCGCCATGGCAACTTCCGAGGCTGAGCCCCCACACCACCAGCCTGCCCGACGCTCGCCGTACGAGCTTCTCGGCGGGATTTCAGGAGGACGAGGGTTAGGACTATGGGGACGAGAGTGATGGAGCGGGTGAGTTTGACGACCAGGGCTTGGTCGCCGGCGGATTGGGAGTAGGCGTAGCCGGCCGCGACTACCGATGAGGTGTCGTTGATCGCAGTACCGGCCCACAAGCCGAATGCTTCGGGGCCGAGGCCGAGGAGGTGGCCGAGGGGCGGGAACGCCAGCACGGCGACTACGTTGAAGGTGAAGATGGTGGCGAGCGCATAGGCGACCGACGAGCGTTTTGCCCCGATCGCGGCGGTTGCAGCGGCGATCGCCGAGCCGCCGCAGATCGCCGTACCGACTCCGATCAGCGTCTGCGTGTCACCCCGTACGCCGAGCAGCCGGCCGAAGACCCAAGCCCCACCCAGCGCGACCGTCAGCGTGCCGAGCATGACCGGCAACGAACTCCCGCCGACCCGCACGACTTGCTGGAGCGACAGCCCAGTACCAAGCACAACAATCGACAACTGCAGCAGATTCTTCGCCGCGAAGTCGTACCCCGGTCGCAGCCTCTCCCGCCGCAACCCCGGCACCAGCACCCCCGCCAAAACCCCAAGCACGATCCCGAACACCGGCCCACCAACCACCGGCACCACCCGCCCTAACGGCACAGCCACGCCAGCCAACACCAGCACCACAGCCACGCCCGGCAGCCGCCCGACAACTCGCGCACCCCACCCACCCGACACCAAAGCCCGCTCCGCAGATGCGAGCGCCGCCTGCTCCAGCTCGGCAGCCCCGCGCTCCGCAGGAGCAGTCCCGTCCGCGAGCGCCGCCTGCTCGAGCTCACCGATCCCGGGCTCCGCGGAAGCGGTGTTGTCCGCAGGGGTTGTGGCGTGTGAGGTGTGGGTCTTGGGTGACTTAACCTCGACGTGCAGCATCGGTGGGCCTCTCGGAGTAAATGTACGCACATTTAAGCTAAGAGATGACCGGACATTTGGCAAGACGGCAAGCTGCGCCGTCGCTGGAGCGTGGGAGCTGACGACCGAGGATGACCGAGCGCAGGCTCGACCGCAGTGGTGGTCAGACGCTGTGGAAGCAGTTGCAGCAAGACCTGGTCCGGCGGCTCCGGGCCGGGGAGTTCGACGACCTGTTCCCGGGCGAACTCCAGCTCGTCGAGGACTACGCCGTCAGCCGGCACACCGTCCGGCAGGCGCTCGCCAAGCTTCGCGCCGACGGGCTCATCGTCGCCGAACGCGGTCGCCAGCCACGCGTCGCGACGACACCAGAGATCCGCCAGCCGATGGGCGCGCTCTACAGCCTGTTCTCCTCGGTCGAGGCATCCGGCCTGCCGCAGCACAGCGTCGTACGGGCGCTCGACGTACGCGCCGACGGCGTCATCGCCAGTCGCCTCGACCTCGAAGCGTCGAGCCCACTCGTCTACCTGGAACGCGTCCGCTTCGCCGGCGACGAACCGCTCGCCCTGGACCGCGTCTGGCTGCCGAAAGCGCTCGCCGAAGGTCTCCTCGACGCCGACTTCAGCCACACCAGCCTCTACAACGAGCTGGCCAAGAGCACCGGCCTCCGTCTCGACCACGGTCGCGAGGACATCCGCGCGGTCAACCCGACTCCGGCCGAGCGCGCGCTCCTGCACTGCCCCGCCGACGCCGCCGCGTTCTCGATCAACCGCCTCGGGCATGCGCAGGGCCGCAAGATCGAGTGGCGCCACACGGTGGTCCGCGGCGACCGGTTCGCCCTCGCCGCAGAATTCTCCGCGCACGAGGGCTACCGACTCACCCCCGCCACCGCGGCGACGGCCCTTCCTTAAACCAAGTGGAGACCTAGAAGGTGTTAGCTGTTGACTACTGCGTAGGCCTCGATCTCGATCAGGGCGGCGGAACTGAAGAGGGAGACCACCTGTACGGCGGTGCTCGCCGGCGGGTTGGCCGTGTCGACGTAGGTGTCGCGAACGGCACGGATGACCGGCAGGAACGCGATGTCGGTGACGAAGACGTTCAGCTTCACGACATCGGCGAACGTCGCACCGGCGGCAGCCAGGCAACGCTCCAGGTTCGCGAAGACCTGCCGGGCCTGCGCCTCCGGATCGTCTTCGCCGACCAACTGCCCGTCGCCGTCGAGCGCGACCTGCCCGGCGATCGCCACCCACCGTCCCGGCCCGGTCACCACATGGCTGTAACCGTTGCCCGGGGCAACACCTTCGGGCTGCGGATACGAGAGATTCGTCAAGGATTCCTCCAGTAGCGGCTCACGCTTGACTTCAAGCGCACTCGAATTGCTCCAATCAACACTATGACCTGGGACACCAACAGCTTCGACCTGGACGCCTACCTCACCCGCATCGGCAGCCAACGCGCCGAGCCATCCGTCGAGACGCTGGACGACCTCCATCAAGCCCACGTCCGATCGATCCCGTTCGAGAACGTGGACGTCATCCTCGGCACCCATCCCGGCATCGGCTTCGACGCGATCCAGCGCAAGCTTGTCGGCCGGCAGCGCGGCGGTTATTGCTACGAACACGCCCTCCTGTTCGCCGCCGCCCTCGAACATCTCGGCTTCGACGTGACCCGCCGCGTCGCCCGCGTCCAGCCGCAGCGCCCTGGTCCGCGAACCCACGCACTCCTGAAGGTAAGGATCGACGAGCAGGAGTTCCTCGCGGACGTCGGCTTCGGTGCCGGCATGCTGCACCCGATGCCGCTCAAAGACGGCGCGGTCGTCGACCAGGCCGGCTGGGACCACCGCCTCACTGCCACCGGCAACCTCTGGACCCTGGAGAAGAAAACGAAGGACGGCTGGACTCCGCAGCACGCCTCCGACGATCAACCGCAGCTGCTGATCGACTACCAGATCTACCACCACTACGTGTCGACGCACCCGAACTCCCCGTTCAGCACGAAGCTCGTGGTGATGCGCCTCGACAACGGGATCAGCCGCCGCCTGGTCGGCAATCAGTTCACGACCGAGTACGCCGATGGCCGGCTCGAGCAATACGACGTACGGGATGAGGAGGTCGGCGACGCACTGGCTGACCTCGACGTAGTGCTCGCTGCTGAAGAACTAGACCGCCTGCAGCACGTCCTCGCAGCGTCAAAGCCGTGACAACTCAGCGAGCTTGGAGCTGGCTCGAAGCTTCCTGGGCGTCGAGCAGCGCCTCGCCGTGCTCCACGGCCCACCGCCCGAGCTCCCTCATCGGCCCTTCGACCAAGCTCGTCCCCAGCTCGCTGAGGCTGTAGTCGACCCGCGGCGGCGCCTCGGCGTGCGAGCGACGCTCGATCAACCCGTTGGCCAGCAGCCGGTTCAGCGTCTCGGTCAGCACCTTGTCGCTGATCCCGCCGATCGCGGCACGCAACTCGCGCCGGCGACTCGGCCCCGGCCGGAGCGCGACGAGCACGACCGGATCCCAGGTATGGGCGAACAGATCGGTGACCGCGCGCAAATGGCAATCGGCGACCAGGTCGTAGCAGTCGTGGTTAGTCATCTCACCAGCCATCATCGCGCTTCGGTTGCGCACCGATCGGTGCGCAATGCCTTTCCTACGGTAGCCGGACCACCATGGAGAGGAAGCAATGATGAAGATCGGGATCCTAGGGACCGGGACCTTGGCGGCAGGACTGGCGACGGCGTGGGCGAGCGCCGGACACGAGGTAGCGATCGGCGGACGGTCGCCGGGCAAGGCGCAGGAGATCGCGGATCGCCTGGGTGACGCCGTACGAGCCGTCACGCCCCGCGAGGCGATCACCGGACGCGACGCAGTACTGCTCGCGGTCTGGTGGGACGGCGTCGACGACGTACTACGAAGCGCGGGCGCGGCGGATGGCCTATTGGATGGCACACCGGTGATCGACCCCACGAACGCCGTCGACTTCGGCGTCGGAACGTTGCTCACCGAGCCTGGCGATTCGATCGCGGACCGGATCGCCGTACTGGCTCCGGGAGCGCATGTCGTGAAGGCGTTCCACCTCTTCGCCAGCACCCAGTGGACCGACCGGAGCAACCCACCGGTCACCGTCGCGATGTGCGGCGACGACCCGGCGGCGCTGAAGGTCGTCAGCGAATTGGTCACCGACGTCGGCGGCGTACCAGCCGTCCTCGGCCCGCTGGCTCGCGTCCGTCAGCTCGAGGAGGTCGCCGGATTCGTCATCGGCCTGGTATTCGCCGGCGTCGACCCCAGCTCCGCCATCCCCCAGGTCCCCATGCCGCCGCGCGGTGTCTCGGTCCGGAACGACTCGCCGAGCTCCGAACCGAGCCCGAAGTAGTGCCGGAAGTTGTAGATCAACGGCGACCACGCACCGGGATCGACATAAGAAGTGCCCGGTACGACGACGCGCTCGTCCGCGTGCACGCGCAGAACCTTGGCCTGTACGACGAGGAAGTTGCCCTCGGCATCCAGTCGCACGTCGGCCGCGCGCGCCTCGAACTGTAGGGGGCATTCGGCCACTCGTGGCGGCCGGACAAGTTCGGAGGCGACCGGGGTCAGCCCGGCCGTCTCGAACTTGGCCGGCTCGTAGCGGAACCGGGCCTGCTTGCCGGTCGGCACCGGGTCACGGCCGGTGCAGCCGGCGATGCGCTCGACGTTTCGCCACAAGGATGGGGACGGGAAGTTGATCACCAGGTCGGGCCGCTGCCGAAGATTCGCCGCCGTCTGGCCTTCGGTTCCCAGACCGAGGACGACGACGTCGCCGAGCGCCCAGGCCGACGACATCGGGGCGAGGTTGTAGGTGCCGTCGGGGTTCTCTGTCGACAGCAGTTCGACCGGCGTTCCGACGTACAGGATGGACGGTTCGATCGTCAGGTGAGTCATGGCTCCGACGCTATGAGCGGGATGCTTCGGTGGGCGCCGAAGCATCCGCGAGGCACGATGGTCGGGTGACGATCGCTAGCGAGGGGCAGGAACTGGCCGCCTGGGCGCGGATGCTCGCCGACGGGACCCGGGCGACGGTGTGCCTCGCGCTGCTCGACGGGCGGGCGTGGACGGCGACGGAACTCGCCCGGCTGGCAGGGGTGTCGCGACCGACGATCAGCGAGCATCTGAACCTGCTGGTGTCGGGCGGGCTGCTGACCGAAGTACGGCAAGGGCGGCATCGGTACGTGAAGCTGGCCGGGGCGGAGACAGCGGAGTTGCTGGAGGGATTGGCGGCACTGGCGCCTCGGCGTACGGAGGTCGCGAACAGCCTTGCAGCGGCGAGCAAGCGGGACGCATTCGCGAGGGCACGGACTTGTTATGACCATCTTGCGGGGAGGCTAGGGGTCGCGTTGACGGATGCGATGACCGAGCGCGGGTTGCTGGACTGGGCCGACGGGGTTGCGTTGACACCGGAAGGCCAACGTTGGTTGGAGAATCTCGGGATCTCTGTCGATGGACGGGCCGGGCGGCCGCTGGTTCGTTCCTGTCTGGATGTGACCGAGCGACGGGCACATCTCGCCGGACGAGTCGGCGCCGCGCTGTGCGAACACGCTGTGAAACAAGGCTGGGTAACTCACATCCCCGGCGGACGGGCGCTCAAAGTCACTAGTTCGGTGCGCGATCTCGGCCTGCCTGCACGCGTAGTACAAGATCTTCTGACCAGGTCGTGAGACTTCTGCTGGAAGACACGCGCTCGATGGGCGTTATCGGGTGATTCGGCCTACCCTTCGGCCATGACTGGTTTCGAGCCCGACACCGAACTGGTGTCCCGCCTCCCCTTGCCCAGCCATGTGGTCGTCCAGGTGAACGACCGCTGGTACCGCGGCTGGCTGATCGGCCGCGAGCACGAGGAGACGGGATGGACCGGCACGGTGCAGTACGAGGACGACGAGGGAGTGGAGCGGACGAAACGCCTGCCGGCGGAGCGGATCGCGCTGCCCGAGGCGGACCGGCCGACTGAGCGAGCGTCGTAGGAGGAGACAACGCGCGAAGGCCCCTGGAGAGAGATCTCCGGGGGCCTTCGCGCGTAACGACTGGTCGGGGCGCCTCATAGCGACAGACGAGAACCCCGCCCCAGGCCCTTCGGGCGGTTGACCTGGGGCAGGATCCTCAGTGGCGTTACACACGGTGTATCGGTGATCACAGCCCCGGTGTTACACAGATCAGGAAAATTCTTCAGTACGCGACTCCCCGAGTAGGTCGATCCCGACGCACGTGGCTGAACGCCGGGACCTGGAAGCAACCCGCCTCTCGAGCGACCGGTCGTCCTGAACACTCAGTGCCCTGATCGGCGCAGGCCAATCGTTGCCGTCGCCCATTGCTTTCAGAAATGCACGGCGAGTAGGACCCGGCCGGTCTCGGAACTCCTGATGTCGAGGGCCCGGATCTCGCTGCGATGCAGCTTGGTCGTCGCGGCCGGCTTCACCGTCGTACCGGGTGAAGCGGTCCAGCTGGCGAGCAACGTCGCCTTGCCGGACGCGTCCGTGACGAACAGCTCGTAGCCCCGAGCGCGCTCGCTCGGCGTCGCCAGTTCGTCGTACCGGCAACTGATCTCGATCGTGGTACCCCACCGCTCGTCGACCAGCCGCGCATCCGCCGACAACTTGCTCGCCACGGTCTGCGCCAGTACGACGCGATCTCCCTGCTGATCGTCCCTCGCCAGCGGCCCCGCCACCACCGCGCCGATCGCGGCCGCCGTCGCGGCTGTCGCGGCGATCACTCCTGCCAGCCTTGCCCGACGTCGGCGGCGATCCTTCTGGACGGCCCTGGTGAGTCCCGGCAGCAGGTTCGGCGGAGTGGCGGCGATCGTCGCGAGCGCGCGCTCGTCGGAGAGCACCTTGAGGGTGCCCGGTACGCCGGCCAGCGCCGCCACCTCCTTCGCACAGTCCGGGCAGGTGCGCAGATGTTCCTCGTACTCGCGCCGCTCGGCTGCCGACAACGCGCCGAGCAGGTACGCCGCGTCCCATTCCCGGTACCGGTCGCTCATTCCTGCGTCACCCCCCTTTCCTGCAACGCCAGCTTCAGCGCCCTCAGTCCGTAGTGCAACCGCGATTTGACCGTCCCGGCCGGAATGTCCAGCTCGGCGGCGATATCGGTGACCGTGCGCCGCCCGTAGTACGCGCGCACGATCACCTGCCGATGATCGTCCGACAACTGCGCCAGCGAATCCGAAACCAGCCACGCATCCAGTACGGCGTTCGCGTGGTCGGCACTCGGCCGCTCCGGCAGCTCCCCGGTGGCCAGCTCCCGGTTGACCCGGGCACTGCGCCGGTCGTCGATGACAAGATTGCGCGCCACCGTGAACAGCCAGGCCCGGGCCCCCGCCTCGTCCTCGGTCAGGATCTGCGGCCGCCGCCAGGCGCGCAGCAACGTCTCCTGAACGACATCCTCGGCGAACCGGTCGTCCCCCGTCAGCCGGACCACGAACCGCCACAACGAAGGCGCGTGCACATCGTGCAACTCGCGCAACAGCGCTGCCCGCTCGTCGGCCATCGGCTCTCCTGTGCTGGATCGGGTCTCGTCAGTCCGCCGCGGTCACCAGGTCTCGCTGCCTCTTCACGATCGGGCTGCTCTCCAATGCCCACGCCCCCGACCCGAGGAACGCGATCAGCAGGAACGCGAACGAGAACAACGCCGCCTTCTCCCCGCCATTCTGCACGGGCAGCAAAGCCCCCGACTGGTGCACGGTGAAGTACGCGTACGCCATCGACCCGGAGCACAGCAACGCGGCGTACCGCGTCCCGATCCCGACCATCACGAACAACCCACCGACCGCCTGGATCGCCGCCGCCCACCACCCCGGCCAGACGAACGCCTCGATCTTCTCGGTGCCGAATACCCCGAACAACGCTGCGATCCCATGGGTGGCGAACAAGAATCCCACCACGATCCGGAACAACCCCAGTACTTCGTCGCGCCAGCGCTCCATAACTCACTCCTCAGGTGAACGGACGGATTCACACGCCACCAGCGGCCTCACCCGCCTCAGCAGCGCCCTTCTCCTGGAGTGAACGACCACCGGAGCCATCCGGTTCAACCGTCCGTAATCTTCTAATCACCCTTCGGAGCCATTGACATCGGGCGGTTGCACCCGCTAGACCACCCCAACGAGCGAAAGCACCCCCAAACCTGACACACTGTCCTGGTCACCCAGGGGCCTCTAGCTCAATTGGCAGAGCAGCGGACTTTTAATCCGCGGGTTGTCGGTTCGAGTCCGACGGGGCCTACCCATCTCTCACGTGCAGTGAACCCGCCCACGCCGGGCCCCTACGCACGCCCGACTCCCCAGCTAAGGGGCTCCGTCGCCCCCGCTGCCTCGCCCGGCCGCTCCCACCCACTCTCCAGACGTCAGCCCGCCGTCGGCCGTCGTGTCGCGCGGCCACCCACCTGCCTGCGATTCCCGCCTGCGGGGCGACCCGGGTGGCGTGCACGTCGCCTGCGCAATTGGCCGGCACATCGCGGACCACCAGAGCCTCTCCCCAACCACCCCCTGTCCGCGCCCATAGGGATCTACGCTCGGGCAGTGAGTTTCAGTGCTTTCTCCAATCACGTGCGTAACGCGGCGCTGCCACACCAGCGCCGGGTGTCGGCGTTGCGGTCTTGTGTGCGGCTTTATCGGCCGATCGGCTTCGATGCGACGCTCACCTATCTCGAGGAGCTGGCTGGACCGTTCCCGCGAGACGACCAGGCGCTGATAGGTGCTCATGATCAGCTCGCCACCAGCCGAACCCTGTGGCACGAGCACCTCGCCAGCTACGCCGACCAACGCCGTGCGGCGAAACGCCTCGGGCACCGGAAGCCGCGGAAGACAGAGGTGAACCCGAATCTGGGTCCATCGATCTGGTACGGCGCTCCAGAGGAGGCTGCGCGGCAACTAGTCGAACCGATCAAAGACACCCGCGCCTGAGTTTGTCTTGAGCTGTGGCGTGAGTGCGCGGAGATTGAGAGCTTCAGGCAACTGAAGAGGACGGTTGGTCTACGGCCGGAGCGTGGGTTTGCTGGTCCTCAACAGCTCGCAGCGGCGTACGGGATCAGCCTCGGTGGAGTTGAGAGTCGAGTGGGCGCCAAGCTAGGGCGATTGCGGCTGGATCTGGGTACCTGGCGGCCAGGGTGCGGTCGATGAAGGTGCGGTTGGTGAGATGCCGTTCCTGGACGATCGCTCGCATGGAGTTTTCGCCGGACTCGAGTAGGGGCAACATCCGGAATTTCCAGTGGCCGGACTCGCGCCAGAAGCTGAAGGAGAACCCGGTCTCCTTGCCGTCGAGTTTCATCAGGACGCTGGCGGTGTCACCCGAGACATCCACCGCGCCTGTTGACATCCGGCTGACCTTCGCGCCGGTGCTGGACTGGTCGTTTTCCACAGAATCGATACCCAGTTCCGTCGGTGACCAGCGACGGAGGTCGTCGGCGCGCACCCTCAAGCGGAGGAAGAGAACCGCGAGCTGCTCGCTGAGCTGCACCCGCCGCAGCTCCGCCTCGGGTGCACTCAACGCCAGCTTCTTCAACCTCGCGTAGTACGCCAGGCTGTCTGCCGTCAGCAGGGCGGCTGCGGCCTTGCCGTTCTTCGCCAGCAAGGCTTCGCGGTACGCCGTGAATGCCTGCGTCACGGCCGCCTTGTCCGTCTCCAGATCAACGGCATTCGAGACGGTTGTCCGAGGCAACGGAACCGGCTCGGGCTTCTTCTCCTGCGAACAACCAATGAGCGAAGCACACAACACCACCCCCACCACAACCGCCCGCTTCACTCCAGACACCAAAGCCTCCCCAGTCATCCCACCCCGAAGCAACGACCTCGAGGCCGCCCTAGATCATGCCCGTTGCTTCTCCAGGCTGTCCATTCACGTCGACCTCGCATGAGGGATCATCACTGCCGTGATGAGACCTTGGCTCGCGGTGCCAGTCGTGTTGGCTCTAGGTCTCGGCGTACGGGCCTTCACCGGCGGCGATTTCGCCAAGTACGCCGGCGTCGCGCTCTACGCCACCCTGATCTACGCGTTCCTCTCCTTCTGGCTACGCCGTCTCTGGGCAGCCATCACGGCAACCGCCATCAGCTGGACCGTCGAATTCTTCCAACTAACAGGCATCCCCGCGGACCTGTCAGCCCGCAGCACCCTCGCCCACCTGATCCTCGGCTCCACCTTCAACACCCCAGACCTCTTCTGGTACGCCGCCGGCGCCGCCCTCGGCACACTCGTCGTACGCCCACCAACAGCCAAGAACCTGGCTAACAACTGATCCCGGGTCCGGTCCGCGAGAATCCCTCCATGCCCGCGCAGCCTTACGTCAGGTTCCAGAGCCCGTACCCGGACCGCCTCGGCCGTCGGATCGGCATCTTCGGCCTAGTCAACATGCTCGGCAAACGAGGCCTTCTCACCCCAGCAGAAGAACACTTCCGCCGTACGACGAACGCCTGGTACGACGCGACGTACCTGAACCCGACGACCGTCGACCCCACCGTCTACGACCCAACAATCAACCCGACCGCCGCCGCCTGGTTCTCCCCCACCGCCGAGCACCTCCTGAAACCGATCCCCGACTACCTAGCCATCCTCGCCGCCCACAACCTCCCCTGCGACCGCTACGACTCCCCCGACCCCGGCCGAATCATCTACGAGGACCCCAACCAGGTCGTTGTCGTACCCCACGAAGCAGCCCCATCCATCGAACCAACCGCATCCATGTGGCTACCACCGACTCCTTGAGGTCCGGGCGTACCGACGGACATGAGGTGTGCCCTGGAGAAGGCTCGCCGTTCCGGCGGTGAGCGTGGGGCAGTGGAAGTCCGGAGGAGACCTCATGTCCGTCGGTACACGACAGGCCAGGAACCCACCGGGTGAGGGCGCTTGGGTGGCTTCCGTCGTACGAGATGTGTGGTCGTTGTCGGGCGCGAACCGACAACCTGCGGATCAAAGTCCGCGGGTCCGGGTCATTCCTCGGTGGCTGCTGTTATCGGGGGAAGGGTGAAGTAGGCGTAGATGCCGGCAGCAAGGATCAGCAAGGCGGAGATCAAGAAGATTGCGTCGATGCGGGTGAGGTGGAGGCCTAGGAGGTGGATGTTGAGGGTTCGGAGGGTGGTGCTGGCTAGGGAGCCGGCTGCTATGACCGAGATCATGGAGGCGGCGGTGACGATGGGGTTGATGACGGCCATGGTTCGGCCGGTGAATTCCTTGGGGATGACGGCTAGGAGTTGGGGGCTGATGCCGGCGTTCATGACGGCTACTGGGATGGCCATCAGGAACATGACGGCTACGGCCAGGGGGAAGTGGGTCTGGCGGGAGAGGGTGGCGATTCCGAGGCCGCCGAGGATGAGGCCTAGCCAGGTGATGTTGCGGGCGTGAAGGAGCTTGGTCAGGCGGCCGGAGACTAGGGAGCCGGAGACTGCGCCTGCGCCGTACGCCATCCAGAGGATTCCTAGCAAGCCTGCGCTGACGTGCAGGTTGTCGGTGACGAAGAAGACCATCAGGGCGGTCAGGGCGCCAGTGCCCAGGGACGAGATGACCATTACCGAGAGCAGGGCGATCAGGAAGCGGTTGCGGGCGAAGGTCTTCACACCGTCCGCGAACTGCCCGAAGTAGGACGCCCGCTCGGCGCTTGCGACGTCGGTTCGGGTGGCGTCGGAGGCGGGGAAGTGGATCGAGCGGATGGCGACGTACGAGACGACGTACGAGGCGCAGTTGATGAACATGGCCCATTTGATGCCTAGGGCGAAGAGCAGTGGCGCGGCGATGGGCGGGCCGAGGATGACGGCGGTGGCTGCGGTTGCCTGGCCGAGTCCGAAGGCTTTGGCGCGGTCGGCTTCGCCGTGGACGATCTCGCCGATCGTGGCGAAGCGGGCGGGGTTGAAGAACTGGCCGGCGGAGTTGACGACTAGGACGACGGCGTAGAGGAGCGCGAGCCAGACGCCGACCGGGAGGGTCTTGGTCGGTAGCAGGGTGATCAGGGCGAGGGTGCCGACTACGAGGACGCGGATGACTTCCGAGCGGAGGAGGGTACGGCGGAGGCTCCAGCGGTCCACGAAGACGCCGGCTAGCGGGCCGATCACCATCGTCGCGATGAACGCGCAGAGCATCAGCCCACTGACCGCGGCCGGTGCCCAATGGCTGCCGGCCAGCAACTCGGTCGCGATCCACAACGTGAGTGTCGTGTCGAAGACGAAGTCCCCGACCGACGAGATCGCCTGCCCGTACCAGAGTCGCGCAAAGTCCCGATTGACCAGAAACCTGGCCACCCGCCCGCCCGTACTACGGGTTGCCGTCACCTCGTCATCCACGTGCCCCTCCTCGGCCCTCGCCATAGTGATCCCCCACCGGGTCACCGTCCAGACACCCGACCTGCCAAAAGCTGCAGATATGAATCAGATTGAGCTGCTGCGAGCGACGATGCATGGTTGACGCATGAGCACTCCGGATCGGAGCCCGAAGTCGCTGCCAATCTCGGAGCAGGACCTGCACGCCCTCGCCGTTCTGCGCGATTCGCAGGCGCATCGCGCGGCGCTCTCACGTTTCGTCGACGTCGAGGTGACAGCGGAAAGCACCGAAGAAGTCGTGCTCCACGCGGTTCTGAGAGCCGGCATCTGCCCCCTGGGCCGGATCCGGCCATCCGATGTGGTCGCCGAGCTGGCCCTCTCCGCGGGGGGCACGTCTGAAGGGGTGGGTGGGGACGCCGAAGTACGAGCGTGGGTGGGGACGCTGCGACTTCCTGTGGGCAGGTCCGGGGTGTTGGGGGCGGGGTGTGCTACCACTGGCGCATGGTGGATGAGCGGGAGGCGGGGCGGCAGCACGACTTGCTGGGGGTGGCGGGTGGCGGGGCTGCGGATGGTGGGGGCGAGAGTCTGACCACCGTGCTGGTGGCGTTCGGGGCGAACGTGTTGATTGCGTTGGCCAAGTCGGTGGCGGCGATTGTGACGGGGTCGGCGTCGATTTTGGCGGAGGCGGCGCATTCGTGGGCTGATGCGGGGAACGAGGTGTTCCTGCTGATCGCGAACCGGCGGGCGCATAAGGCGGCTGATGAGTTGCATCCGTTGGGGCATGGGCGGGAGGCGTACGTCTGGTCTCTCTTCGCGGCGCTCGGGTTGTTCGTGGCGGGCGCGGCGGTGTCCATCACGCACGGGATCCAGGAGCTGATCACGCCGGAGCCGGCGGGGCATTACGTCATTGGGTACGTCGTACTGGCGGTCTCCTTCCTGCTCGAAGGTGTTTCTTTCCTCCAGTCGACCAGGCAGGCGAAGTCCGAGGCCAGGTCGCTGCAGCGCGACCTGATCGAACACGTTCTCGCCACCTCCGATCCGACTCTCAGAGCGGTCTTCGTGGAAGACGCCGCCGCCCTCGCGGGTTTGGTCATCGCCGCGGCGGGTCTGCTCGCGCATCAGCTGACCGGGTCGTCGGTCCCGGACGCGATCGGGTCGATCCTGGTCGGCGTACTGCTGGCTTGGGTCGCACTGCTGCTGATCAATCGCAACCGGCGGTTCCTGGTCGGACAGGAGGCTGATCCGCGGGTCCGTGCGGCTGCGCTGCAGGCCCTGCTCGCGCTGCCGGAAGTTGCCCGGGTCACCTATCTGCGGCTCGAGATCGTCGGCCCGCGGATGATCTCGGTGATCGGCGACGTCGACCTGACCGGCGACGACACCGAATCACATGTTGCGGTCCGGCTGCGGGCGCTGGAGGCCAAGATCAGTGCTTCGCCGGCCGTGGCGGGCGCGGTGCTGAGTCTCTCCGCGCCGGACGAGCCTTCGCTCTGAAGGCCGGACAAGTCGCTGCCGGCAAGGGGATTGCCTGTTCGGGGTTCCTGATTGAGCAGACCGGTACGCCGGGCGGGGCGGCTCGACATCCGAACGCAGACGACCGCGGCAAACCTCCCTACGATGGCGGTCATGACCCTCGACGCGCGTCGGCCGCGCAGCATCATCGCGATCGCTTCGCTGGCGCTCGTCCTGAGCACCAGTGGCTGCAACGGGGACGACGCCTCGCCACCGGTAGCCGGCCCGACGACACAAACTCCCACGCCGACCCTCACACCGAGTACCCCGTCGAGCCCGCCAAGCCCGACGACGCCATCGACGACCCCGTCATCGACGCCGAGCGCGGTGAAGGTGACGCAGAAGCGGCCGGGGTGGGCGCTGGATCGGATCGACCAGCGCAAGCGGCCGCTGGATCAGCGGTTCACCACCGCGAACCAGGGGCAGGGCGTCACGGTCTACATCGTCGACGGCCTCTTCGACGTGAAGAACCCTGACTTCGGCGGCCGGGCCACGGTCGGTCTGCCGACCGGGACCGCGTGCAACTTGGAGGACGGCACCAACCACGGACTCTTCGTCGCCGGTCTGGTCGCAGGGAGTCGCACCGGTGTAGCCAAGCGGGCCAAGATCGTGTCGGTCGGCGACAGCTACCAATGTGAGGGCGGTAGCGAGGCGACCCCGGCCCAGAGAACCGCGCGCATCGTGAAGGCACTCGACTGGGTCGCGGAGAACGCCAAGAAGCCCGCCGTCGTGAACCTCTCGCTCAACATCGCCGACTCGCCGCCCACGTTCAAAGCCGCGGTCAAGCAGCTCATCGACAAAGGCCTCACCGTGGTCGCCTCAGCCGGCAATGACGGCGAGGACGCTTGCCAGCACCCGCCCGCCGGATTGCCAACCGTCGTCACCGCCGCAGCAATGACGCAGACCGACGAAGACGCCGGCCTCAACTACGGCCGCTGCGTGGATCTCTACGCTCCCGCGGAGAACCTCACCTCGCTAGCGGACGCCAGTCTCAGCCCCAACCGCCTGATCACCTCGGACTTCGCCGCAACCTCCTGGGCAGCACCCTTGGTCAGCGGCACCGCGGCGCTCTACCTGTCGGCCCACCCGACGGCATCGCCCGCAGAGGTACGCACCTGGCTCATCGACAACTCCACCAAGGGAGTAGTGAAAGGCAACCTCCGCGGCTCACCCAACCGCCTCCTCTTCACCGGCGGTCCCCTCTAGAATCGACATCCGCGAAGCCGTGTGAATGACGCGAGTCAATTTCAGCCCGGCCGCCTCGAACAACAGCCCGTACTCCGATTCCGTGCGCTCGCGCCCACCCGGCAGAACGAGCATGTTGAGATCAGAGAATGCGGCCTCGGCCTCCGAACCAGGCAGCCCGAGCAATCCTTCGACGACCAGTACGACGCCGCCCGGCGCGAGCGACTCCCGGCAAGCGCGCAGAATCGTCACGCATTCCTCGTCCGGCCAGTCGTGCAGAATCGACTTGAGTAGATAGGCATCCCCAGCGGGCACCGCTTCGAAGAAGTTGCCAGTGGCAAACGACCATCGCTCGGCAACAGATGCCAAAGACCCAGCAGGCGCCGTCCGTCCAACCACATGCTCCTGGTCGAAAACGATCCCGCTCAACTCAGGATTCCGCGCCAGTACTGCGGCCAGCAGCACCCCGAGTCCCCCACCCACATCGACAACCGTCGACAACCCACTGAAGTCGTAAGCATCGGCAACAGCCCCGGCGACAACAGAACTCAACGCCGCCATGTTGTCGTTGAAGACCTCGTTGTACTCCGGATGTGCGACCCGATGCTCCCAGACATCCATTCCGTGCAGGGCACGGAACGCATTCTCACCGGTCCGGACACTGTGCATGAGATTCCCCCACGCAGCCCAGATCGCCGAATCCTGCGTCAATCGGGCCAACGGCCGAAGACTCCCCGGTACGCCGGTACGCAACCACTCCCCGAGCGCCGTATTCGCATAACCCCCATCGGCCTCGGCATAGATCCCCACGCTGCTCAAGGCTCGCAGCAACCGGTTCAACGTCTCAGCATCGACTTCCAGCGCAGCAGCCAACTCGTCGGCGGACAAAGGACCGCCCACCAGCCGGTCGGAGATCCCCAACTCGGCAGCAACACTCAACGCCGCCGCCAGCCGGAACCCGGTCACCATCGCCTGCAGTTCTTCTCGTCCCCCCATGGACCCGATCATGCGCCGCCGACACCCGCGGCGCTAGTGCCCACCAAGACAGATAAAGGCTGAAGAACCGGACGAGGCAAGAGCAGCAGCCGGGGATTCACCACGCAACGTGTTCTGGTGATAGCGGACCATGACCTCCATCGCGGTCCTATCGGCGACCCGGGCAACGCTGGCGATCACCGTCGTCGCTCCCGCCGCCAGTAGTGCGGTCGAAAGCCCGAGCGTCTCGTCTCCCGGCAGCACATCAGAGAGCCCGAGATCACACGACGACAAGATCACGGTCTCTGGCGGTGAACTCCCCTGGAAGTCATAACCGAAAAGCGATCCACCGGCCAGATCGAGCCGGGAGAACAACGCGTTCTCCGGCTGATGATGACCATGGGCCGCAAGATGCACCACCGATGCCGTACCTAGACCGTCCAACGTCGCCGCCGGCGTGGCCGCATCCCCTGTCAGCACAGAAGAACCGGGATACAACCGAGCGATCTCCCCGACCTCCGCCGCACCCCGCTCGTTTCCAGGCCCGGCGACCAGCAAAACACCGCCCCTCGAAGGACGCGAACCCGTCCGCGCCGCGTACCAAGTAGTTGCCGAAGGCGCCACAGTCACCGGCCGATCGGTCAGCACCGACCAAGGCACAGTCACCAAGGCACCAGTCGGTACGACGACCAGTGGGCGATCCGCGATCCACGAAAGCAACGGGTCGAGCACCATCGCCCCAAGACGTTCCGCATCGCTCCGAGTAGCGTCCTTGAGCGATGAAGCCATCCGCGGCGACAAAGCTCGACCGGCCTGCGCATCCAGGTCAGCGCGCAACCGCAGTACGGACTCTGCTCCTTCGGCATACGAACCCAATTGCAACACCCGGGCAGAGCCGTCGACAACGATCAGTGCACGGAGGACCTCGCCGTCTCGCAGGTAGCTGACGAGAGCCGCGTCGCCGAGTTCCTCTTTCACCGCTGCGAAATCGGCGAGCGAAGGACCCGCAGTACGGAGGCCTGGCGCGGACCAGTGATGTTCGCGGATTCTCCTTTGCAGCAAGTCGATCCGGCTCCGCAACTCCGCCGCGGGACGGCCGGCCAGCTCCTCGGACCGCAGCCGGTACTGCGTCTGCCGCAGCTCCTCCAATGCCGTCGCGATCGCCGGATCCTCCGGTGGCTTCACCGATGGCAAGAGCAACGCCTGAGCCCGCGCCCGCTCGGACCACCGATAGATCGCGGGCACCGACCCCGCCGCCAAGGCCTCGCTCAACCCGGCCCGCGCGAGATCCCGCCCATGCACCGAGGATCCGGTCTGTAGGTCGAGCGACCCGAACTGCGCCCGATGCTTTTGGACCGAAGCCAACCCGGTCCGCAACTGCCGAAGCCCCTCCGTACGCCGACCGGCCGCGAACGCGAGTTCAGCCAGCGCCAACCGCCGTACGAGCCGGGTATCCAGCCGATCGCCCCGTGCCGTCCCGTCGTACCGGCCCATCAGCCGCGCAGCGCGAACAGCCTGACCACCGGCAACGAGAGCCCGTACTGCGACCAGCCCGGCCACCCGCTCGTCCTCGGCCAACCCGAGCGCGCCGAGTCGCGGCGCCAACCTCCGAGCCCGATCCGCCACAGCCAACGGATCCCCGATCGCTGCCTCGGCCCGCAACTCGATCAACGAAAGCAAGGCTGCGCGACGAGCATTGGCCCGACCGAGGAACTCGGCCTTCGCCTGTCGCGCGTACGCCGCGGCCTCGACCGGCAGATCCGCCAGCAAGGCCGCCTCCGCTCGTGCCTGCAGCGCATCGGCGTGCTGGTGAGTGAGTTCGTGGCGCGCGGCCTCCTCGATCGCGCCGGCCAACTCCCGGTCCGCCGCCGCGAACAGACCCGCGGCCACCAAAGCGTGAGCCCGTTCGATCGCGACCAGCGCCAGCCGGCTCGGTGCGACCCGCTCGTACTCGGCACGCGACTCAGCGAAGCGCCGCAACGCCGAGGGAAGATCGCCCGCGACGACGTCGATCCCGGCCAGGTTCACGTGGATGACGGCGAGCAGCAGATCCATCCCGTGCCTGGTGGCGATCTGCTCGGACCGGCGGAGGTCGGCTCGTGCTTGGCCGACCCGGCCGGCGTCGAGGTGGGCCAGGCTGCGATTGCTCAGCGCCTTCACCAGATCGAGCGGCTGGTCGCGTTCGCGGAGCAGGGCGATCGCGGAATCGAAGTACTGCAAGGCGATCTCGTTGTGTCCGCGGCGCCTGAGCAGGACCGCGCGCTGGGCGTGCAGAAGTCCAAGCTGATCTGGGCTTATCAGCTGCTCCGCCTCGTCGAGCAGGCGCAGACCGAGGTCGGTGTCGCCGCGCTCGGATTCGGCCCAGGCGAGGCTCACCAGCAAGCGGGCGCGCAGCTCCGTCACCTCGCCGACGGGCTCCGCGGTGTCGAGGAGCACCAGTCCGGCGCGCAACTGACGGATCGCGACGGCAGGCCGCCCATGATCACTAGAGCTGACCGCCGCACCCTGCAACTCCCGAGCCTTCTCAACCCCGGCCAGCGGATCGTCGGGCGGGTGGGTCACAGCTTGATGGCTGGGGTGACGACCTGGCGGCCGGTCTCATCGCCCGCGTGGACGAGCAACTGCACGATTCCGGGAGCAATCTCGTCGAACACGAAGCGGCCCGCCTGGTCCGCGTCGACACTGCGGTCCGGCTGCGCATCGGCCGACCGCAGCTCGACCCGCAGCGCGGCCGCCGGCGCCAGCCAGCCGTCCATCCGGAGCAAGCCGTCGGGTCGCTCGCCGATGGTGATCATCACCGTCCGGCTGTCCGCCTCGAAAGTGACCGTCCGAGCCCGCTCGGAAGCTCTCGCCCCCGACCCCACCCAGACATCATCCGTACGCCGGGCCAGCTCGGCCTCGAGATCCTCCAGGTCGAGCGCGAACCGCACCCGCAGATCCAGGTCCGCAGGCGGCGGATCGACCACCGCATGCACAGCAGCGATCTGGTCGAGGATCGCGAGATCGAAGTCGTCCAGCGGCTCGGTCATGACTGGCTCCACAGCGGATCCGCCTGCAACAGCTCGCGCAGCTTGGCCAGGCACCGGCCACGGGTCGGGCCGATACTTCCGCGCGGTCGTCCCAACGCCTCGGCGACCAGGTCGTAGTCCGGGCGGTCCACGTGCGCGACGATCCGGAGCAACTCGCGGCACTGCGGGGTCAGCTTCTGGAACAGCCGCCACAACGCTCGGTCGCGTTCACCGATCAGCAGTCCTTCGTCCACGGCCGGCGCCGGGTCGGGCAGCACCTCGAGCACCGGGGTGGGATCGTCCGCCGTACGACGGCCGCGTTCGCGTAGTCGCCAGGCTTCGCGCCGGGCGGTGGTGACGAGCCAGCCGGTGACGGCTTCCGGCGTACGGATGGCGTCGATGCCGCGGAGGAACTCCAGCCAGGTCGTCTGCACCACGTCGGCCGATTCGTCCGGCCCGAGCCCTTGGGCGCGTACCACGTGCCAGAGCAACGGGTTGAGCTGCGCGACGATCTCGTCCAGCGCGTCGCGGTCCCCACCCCGCGCCTTCACCAACCGCTCCGCCAGCCATGCGGCGCGGTCGGCCCGGCTCACCGTGGACATGATCGACATCGTACGGCCCCCCGAACCCTTCGGCCTAGACCGTTACCCGGGCGGCAACTGCAGCCCGGCCGCGTACTCCGCTGCGAAGCGCGCGGCGGAGAACGAGGTACCACTCCACTTGGCGTACCCGGCGCCCGAAGACGCCACCGCAGGCGAATCGGTCGTCGGCGTCATCGGCATCAGGCTCACCACCTCGCCACCGAGCCGCCAGTCCGTCACCCACTCACCCCAGCTGCTGTACTCCTCCTTCAAACACCTCGACATCCCAGCGGCCATTGTCAACTCCTTGAGCGAGATCCAGACCTCTAACTGGGCCCCAGCCTCCCACCCAGATACATCCCGAGACGAGCTCGGTTCCACCTGCCACCTGGCGGTGCGGGCATGATGGAGGGGTGAGTGACAATCTGGCACCGGAGTTGGCGGAGATCATTGCGGATGCGTTCGCGAAGCGGGATCGCGAGAACATGCAGCCGACGATCGACTTCTTCGAGGAACTGCTGACCAAGTACCCGGGGAATCCGTACGTGCTCTACGAGGTGGGCGGGTCGTACGACACCGACGGCCAGGAAGAGAAGGCGATCGGGTACTACGAGCAGGCGCTGCCCGGTCTCAGTGGTGACACCAAACGTCGCTGCCTGCTCCAGTACGGAAGCACCTTGCGCAACCTGGACCGCTTCGACGAGTCGCTCGCCGTCTTCGTTGCCGCATGCAAGGAGTTCCCCGAATCGGACTCGCTCCGCGTCTTCAAGGCACTCACCCTGCACGCGGCCGGTCGTGAAAGTAAAGCACTCGCCACCATGCTCCTCCTGGTCGCCGACCGCCTCGAAACCCCCGAGATCAAGCGCTACGAAGCAGCCATCCGCGGCAACGCCGACTACCTCGCTAACCTCTAACAGGCGCAGGCGATACCGAGGGGGCCGGTCAGTGGGTCTTTCGCGCGACGCTCGACCCCGGCGGCGGTTTCGACCGGTAGGCCTTCGCGAGCCCAGTACTCGAAGCCGCCGATCATCTCCTTGACCGGATACCCGAGCTTGGCGAACTCCAGCGCAGCCCTGGTCCCGCCGTTGCACCCCGGACCCCAGCAATACGTCACGACCGAAGAACCAGCCGGTACGACGGACGCCGCGCGAGCCGCGATCTCAGCTGTCGGCAGGTGAACCGCACCGGCGACATGACCTTGATCCCAGCTCTCCTGACTGCGGCTGTCGATCAGCACCCACCCGGTGACGCCCGCCCCGATGTCGGCCGCGACATCGGACGGGTCGGTCTCGAACGACAACCGCGCCGCAAAGTGCGCCACCGCAGCATCCTGAACAGCAGGCGGGGTATCCAATACCGACGACATCGCAGATCTCCTTCTCCAGCAGGGAGATCCCAGCGTCAGCCACCGCGCACCTTGACCGAAAGTGGCAGAAATGACCATCTACCACAAGATTCTGCCACTCACAGCTCACGCGGGTCGCGGCCGACGACGCAGCAACGGACCGAGGTCGTCGGTCTTGATGGCGACCCGGGCCCGCGCCGTCTTGATCGCGGTGGTCAGCGTCGGTACGTCGTACGCGCCGTAGTGTCGTTGTCCGTTGATGAAGAACGTCGGCGTCCCGGAGACGCCGCTGAGGTCCGCCGACTCGACATCCTGCGCGACCCGAGCCGCCGCGACATGCCGCTTCACGTCGTCGTGGAACCGCTGCATATCCAGCCCCAACTGCTCGGCGTACGCCATCAAATCCTTCGGCATCAGGTCCTCCTGATGCTCCAGTAGCAGGTCGTGCATCTCCCAGAACCGCCCCTGCGCGCCCGCCGCCTCGGCCACCTCCGCCGCGATCTGCGCCCGCGGATGCACATCGGTCAGCGGCAGATGACGCCAGACATACCGAAGGTCGTCGTCCTGCAACAGATCCCGTACGACGGGCTCGGCCAACCCGCAGTACGGACATTCGAAGTCGCCGTATTCGACCAGCGTCACCGATGCGGTCTCCGGACCGCGGATGTGATCGCGCTCGGGGTCGACCGGATCGATCAGGTCGACAAGCTGATCCACATCCCCGAGCAGCGCCTTCGCCTTACGCGCTGGCGAAAGCATCTTCGCCACCCGGAACACCACCCAGGTGACAGCCGACGACAGCACGACCGCCGAGAGCAGACCGACCTTCGCCTCCGCCAATTCCGGACCATCGAACGCCAATGTTGCTATCAGCAATGAAACGGTGAACCCGATGCCCGCGATCGTGCCGCTGCCTGCCACCCCGGCCCAGCCGACCAGCGGACGGATCCGGCCACCGCTGAACCGCGCCAGCAGCGACGAGGTGATGATCACCGCGAACGGCTTGCCCAGCACATAGCCGAGGATGATCCCAAGCGTGATCGGGGACTTGAACGCCCTGGAGAGGAAGTTCATGTCGATCGTGACGCCGGCATTCGCGAGGCCGAAGAGCGGAACGATCAGGTAGCTCGTCCAGGGGTGATAGAAGTGCTGCAGCCGGGCGTTCGGCGAGAGCGTCGAGGTGAGGCCGACCGTCGCAGTACGGGCTAGTTCTGCCGTTGGCTGTTCGCGGAAGAGCCGGAAGAGTCCGGTCGCTTGTTCGAGTTCTTCACGACCAGGCGAGTACGCCGACGCGGTCAGCCCGATCGCCAGGCCGGCCACCACCGGGTCCACCCCGCTGGTCAGCAAGGCACCCCAGGTCACGATGCCGAGGGCAACATAAACGAACGGGTGCCGGATCTTGAAGAATGCCGCCACGAGCACCGCGGCGAAGGCCACGATCGCGATCAGCAGCGGCGTCAAGGAGATGTTCTCGCTGTAGACGACCGCGATCACCAGCAACGCGATCAGGTCGTCGACCACGAAGACGGTGAGCAGGAAGACCCGCACGCGATCCGGTACACCGCGGCCGACGAGCGCGAGCAGACCGAGCGCGAGGGCGGTGTCCGTCGACATCGCGACACCCCAGCCGTGCGCGCCGGAGCCGCCGTGATTGAAGGCCAGGTAGATCAGCACCGGCATCACCATGCCCGCGACACCGGCGATCACCGGCAGCACGAACCGGGTCCGGTCGCGCAGGTCGCCGAGGTCGAACTCGCGCCGCGCCTCCAGCCCGACGACCAGGAAGAACAGCGTCATCAACCCGCTGTTGATCCACTCCTGCAGCTCCAGCCCGAACTCGTGCCCGCCGAACGAGAACGCGAGCTGGGTGTGCCAGAACTCGTCGTACGAGCCCGGCCCGAGATTGGCCCAGGCGAGCGCTGCCACGATCGCCGCCGCCAGGACGCCGGAGCTGCCGGCCTCCGTGGTCAGGAAGGCCCGCATCGGCGCCGCGACCTCGCGGGTCCAGCCCGTCCGGCCGCTCCACCGGGCCGTGAAGTCGCTCATGGCGGTCATCCTACTGGCGCAATTGGGATCGACAACCCAATCTCAGCCGGCAGGCGCGCAGGTAGGCTTCGGGCGACGAAGGGAGCTCAGTTGGCGAAGGGTGTCTGGCGACCTCTGAGCGGGCCGTCACATCAGGTCGCGCTGGAGATCCTGCTCGACGGCCCCTTGTCCCGGGCCGAACTCTCCCGCCGGGTAGGCCTGTCCCCCGGCAGCCTGACCCGGCTCACCAAGCCGATGGTCGAGTCCGGCCTCCTCGTCGAGGTCTCCGCCGGCGCTGGCGATCCGCGGGTCGGACGGCCGTCCCAGCCGCTCGACATCGTCCCCGGCTCGCATCACTTCGCGGGCATCAAGCTCACCGCAGATGCGGCCGTCGGCGTACTGACCAACCTGCGCGCCGAGGTGATCGCCGCCACCGAGCGTCCACTCACCGACCACACCCCGGAGCACGTCGCCGCTCTCGTCGCCGACCTGGCATCGAGTCTGGCCGCCGAACTGCCGACGCGGGACGGACTCAGCGGCATCGGTGTAACCCTGGGCGGACGCGTCGCCGGGCCGGCCGACGTCCGCTGGGCCCCCTTCCTCGAGTGGACCGACGTGCCGCTCGGGCAACTGCTCGCGGCACATACCGACGTACCGGTGGTCGTCGGCAACGACGTCCTCGCCCTCACCGAGGCGACGCATTGGTTCGGCGCCGGGCGCGGCGTGACCAGGTTCTGCCTGCTGACGATCGGCGCCGGGATCGGGTACGGACTGGTCGTCCACGGCCAGGTCGTCGACAACGCGGACGCCAGCCTCGGCCTGATCGGTCACATCCCGCTGCTCCCGGACGGCCCACTCTGCGAACGCGGCCACCGCGGCTGCGCCATGACCCTGCTCAGCTCCGCAGCCATCACAGGACAGGTCAGTACAGCGCTGGGCCGGCCGACCGACTACGAAGAATGCCTCGACCTCGCAGCAAAAGGCGACCCGATCGCCGCCCGGATCGTCGGTACTGCGGGGCAGGCGCTCGGCCGCCTCATCGCGGCAGCCGCGAACTTCACCCTGCCCGAGCGGGTGATCCTCGGCGGCGAGGGCATCCGGCTCGCCGAGATCGCGCAGTCCGACGTCCTCGAGGGCCTGCACGCCGGCCGCGATCCACTCGCCATCGATCCGCCGATCGTGCATCTGGCCCCGGACTTCACCGAATGGGCCCGCGGCGCGGCCGTCACCGCCATCCAGACCTTCGTGCTCGGTCAAGAAAGTAACTGACTATCTCGCGATAAGCAGTTACCTTATGACCCATGGATGAATTCGTGAGGCGTTGGCAGCGTGGGTGGGGTGTCTGCCGGGGGCTGTCGCCCGCCCAGCCGGTACGACGGAACGGGATCCTGAGCGGACTCGTGGTGGAGATCGGCCTCCCGGGGCGGCCCGGGAGATCTTCACACTGAGCGACGAACCCGAGCAGGTCCGGGAGCTGACCGCGGGAGCAGCTCCGGAGACCTGGGTGACCGTGCCGACGATCGACCGGGAGGACGAGGTCGCCGGGCAGCTGGCCGGGCTGGGGTTCGACGTGTTCGACGAGCGGAAGGCGCTGATGACGATCGCGCTGGCCGATCAACCGGACGCGACGCCAGGACCGGAGTACCAGGTGGAACTCGCCGAGGACAACGGCGTACTCCGGGTGCAGGTGCTGCATCGGTCAGGAGAGGTCGCAGCGCGTGGGATGGCTGCTGTGATTGGTGAAGACGTGGTGATGCATGACATTCACACCGATCCGGAGCATCGGCGGCGTGGGCTGGGAACCGTGGTGATGGCGGCGCTCGGCCGGCGGGCGATCGAGCTCGGTGCGAGCACGGGGTTGCTGATGGCGACGTACGAGGGTGTGCAGCTCTACACGCGGCTCGGGTGGTTGCTACGGGCAACCATGGTGACCGGGTCAGGCCTGGGTGCCACGGGATCGGAAGGCGGCGACCTTCGTCCGGTTCTGGCAAGCCGTTGAGCAGAAGCGCTGCCGGTGGTTGCGGGTCGCGTCGAGGAAGACGTTGTCGCAGCGCTCGGCGGCGCAAAGCCGCAGGCGGTCGACTTCGTCGCTGCCGAGCAGCATCGCTGCCGCCGTACCGAAGTCGGCCAGCCAGCCGGTCGCCAGCGACGCGCCCTCGCTCGCGAAATGCAGATGCCAGGCGGATTCGCGATGCCGGACGAGCAGCGGGGCAGCGTGGGTGGCTGAGAGCAGCGCGTTGATCGCCGAGGCCGCGGCATCGGTCTCGCCGTCGGCCAGCAACACCAGGGCGCGATAGATCCGTTCCCCTCCGGCGGCGAACTCGGCGATGGCGGTGTCGTCGATCGGAAGCGAACGGTTGGTCGTCTGCCGCAGCACGACTTCGACTGCTGCACGATCCAGCGGCTCCCGGGCACGGCCCTGGTTCCACTCCGCACCGGCTGCATTTGCCAACGCGACCGTCGCCTCCAGCGAGGCCTTCAAGTGATCGGTCGGATCCACCCACCAAGTATCCCGGCAGTTAGCGGAACATGAGACGACCGGTGGCCGAGACCTCTTGCCGAATCGCCTGAATCTCGGACTGACCGGCTTGGAAGACCACATCGGCGGTCTGACCGGCGTACGCGTCCCACATCTTCCTGCCCAGGCGGGCCTCCGCCTCGGCGTGTTGGGCGGGTGGGACGACTGTCTGCAGGCCGGAGGCGTTCCAGGTGATTCTGGTCACCTGGCCCCATTTGTCGCGAGGGTTCACCACCGCGAGCCTGCGGAGTACCTCGCCACCGTCCAAGCCGGGAACCTTCGTGCAAACCT
The DNA here is from genome assembly GCF_040613535.1 of Kribbella sp. NPDC006257. NCBI lineage: Bacteria > Bacillati > Actinomycetota > Actinomycetes > Propionibacteriales > Kribbellaceae > Kribbella > Kribbella sp. NPDC006257. The sequence continues at coordinate 61,886 of NZ_JBEXSJ010000009.1, read as the reverse complement.
GGTCGGCCAGCCGGGTCAGCTTCAGCGCCTCCGGCGTGAAGGTCGGCGGGTCGTCGACCTCCTTGATCGCCGGCGCGATCTGTTCGATCCCGACCTCATCGACGAAGTCGTCGAGCTTCGCGAACGCGTACGCCTCGGTGACACCCTCCTCGAGTGCCTGCACGGACGCGTGCCGCATGTACGGCTCCGCCTCCGTGTGATCCGTCCCGTGCGCGGTCAAGAGATGAACATGCTCGTGGAACAGCGCTTCCACCGCCCGGCGGTACGTCAGCAGGGTCGCGGCGTCGTGCCGAGCCCCGGGATTGGCATACATCTGCCGCAACGGGGCCATCACGTACCCGTAGTCGAGCCGCAGCCCCTGACCCCAGGTCGCCTCGCCGGCAACAGGCATCCCGCGGATGTGCCGCGCGTTCTGCAACTGCCCGGACCAGTTGGAGCGATCGGCACCACTCACCGTGACGGCGGCATCCCGGGCGGCCTCGATCAGCTCTTCCAGGCTGCGAGGGATGCGCCGCGGAAGCGACGAATACGCACGCGCCATCGCAGGATCCCGCCTCCCGTCTCAACTGGTCCAGGCCGGATCATATGAGCCGGTCAGGGTCAACCAAACGGGTCGCCGCGGCGTCTCCTACCACGTGTCCCGCAGGCGGAGGATTTCCTTCTCCGGCACCAACCGGGTCAGACTGCGCTATGCAAGCCTGTGCTACCAGGGTCGTACACCGATGACGGAGAACATCCCCCCAATGTCCGATGCGGTGCCTCGTTGCCACCAACAACAATGACCGACATGAACCTGGTCCAGAGCCCGGCCCAGCGCATGCTCGGGCTCGCCGAGGCCGTCGTCGACCTGTCGGCGATCCGCCACAATGTCAGGACCTTCCGGACCCGGGTGCACCCCGGCACGGAGATCATGGCCGTGGTCAAGGCGGACGCGTTCGGCCATGGTGCCGCGCGGGTGGCACGGACCGCGCTCGACGCGGGAGCGACCTGGCTGGGCGTTGCCCGGGCCGGCGAGGCGATGCAGCTGCGCGCGGCCGGCCTGACGGCACCGATCTTCACCTGGCTGTACGACGAGACCGAGCTGATCTGGCTCGCCGACGTCGACGTCAGCGTCTCCACCATCGCCGATCTGCACCGGGTGATCGCCGCGCCGAACGTCCGGAACGTGCATCTCAAGCTCGACACCGGCATGCACCGCGGCGGCAGCACCCCGGACCAGTGGATCGAGCTCACCCGCGCAGCGGCGTACTACGAAGCGCAGGGCTCCATCTCGGTCCGCGGCGTCTGGTCGCACCTGTCGCACGGTGACGAGCCCGACGCGGTGCAGAGCCGCAAGCAGCTCCGATTGCTGACCACTGGGGTCGCCCTGGCCCGACGGGCCGGGCTGAACCCGCAGTACGTCCATCTGGCCAACTCCGCCGGGGCGATCACGCTCGACGCACCCGAATGCAACCTGGCCCGGATCGGCGCCGGCCTGTTCGGCATCGACGAGACCGGCGCGGGACTGCACCCGTCGATGAAGCTGCTCAGCAAGGTCGCCCAGGTCCGCCGGATCAAGGCCGGCGAGGGCGTCTCGTACAGTCATACCTACGTCACGCCGCGCGACACGACGATCGCGCTGGTGCCGATCGGGTACGCCGACGGCATCCCGCGGATCGCGGCCGAGCAGGCCAGCGTGCTCTGCCGGGGCGTCCGGATGCCGGTGCTCGGCCGGATCACGATGGACCAGTTCGTCGTCGACGCGGGCGACCTGGCGGTGGAGCCGGGCGAACCGGTGACCATCTTCGGCGACGGCAGCTCCGGCGAGCCGACGATCGCCGAATGGGCGGAATGGGCCCAGACCATTCCGCACGAGATCTACTGCGGCCTCGGAGCCCGGGTGCCGCGTCGCTATATCGAGGAGGCACAGCGGTGAAGGTGGTCGTGATCAGTGGCGGGGCGAGCCCGGAGCACGAGGTCTCCCTGAAGAGCGGCAAGGGCATCGCCGATGCCGCCGCCTCCAAGGGACACACCGTGGTGCCGCTCGTCATCCAGCGCGACGGCAGCTGGGAGGTGGGCCTGCAGGAAGCTCTCCGGGCCCTGCTCGACTGCGACGTCGCGATCCCCGCACTGCACGGCGAAGGCGGCGAGGACGGCGTCCTCCAGGGCTTCCTGCAGACCCTCAAGGTCCCGTACGTCGGGAACTCGGTGGCAGCCAGCGCGGTCGGGATGGACAAGCAACTGACCAAGTCCGTACTCCGGACGTATGGCATCCCGGTCACCCCGGGCATCACCCTGCACGGCGCCGACCTGACCGACACCGAGTCGGCCGTCCAGCAGCTGAAGGCGGCCGGGATCGACTTCCCCGTCTTCGTGAAGCCGAACAGCGGCGGTTCGAGCATCGGCGCCTCCCGGGCGGCCGACCTACCGTCGCTGGCCGAGGCGATCGCGACCGCGGCCGCGCTGGACACCCATGTCCTGATCGAGCAGGAGATCGTCGGCCGCGAGATCGACCTGTCGGTGATGGAGTTCCCGGACGGCCGGATCGAGGTCGCCCCGGCGTTGGAGATCCACGCGGATCCGAGCCAGCCGTTCTTCAACGCGACCGCGAAGTACAACAGCGACGCCACCGAGTTCGTCGTCCCGGCGCCGATCGACGCCGAACTGGCCAACCGGCTCCGCAGTACGGCGCTGGAGGTCTTCGGACTGCTCGGCTGCTCCGGGCTGGCCCGGCTGGACTTCTTCGTCCCGGCCGACGGCCCGCCGCTGGTCAACGAGATCAACACGTTCCCCGGGTTCACCCCGGCCTCGCAGTTCCCGCGGATGTGGGCCGCCACCGGCATGTCGTACGCCGACGTCGTCCAGACCCTGATCGAAACCGCCGTCGCTCGGAATCAAGCATGACGGTACTGATCAGCGATGAGCGGATCACCCGGATTCCGGCAATCGAGAGTGGTGAGGCGCTCGTCGAGCTGTCGACGCTCGGGATCTCGGCGGAGGGGCTTCAGTATGTCCGGGAAGGGCTTGGGGATCGGCTTGCCGTTGCCCAGACGTTCCTGCCGACGGGAGTGCGGCTGCATGTCGTCGAGGGGCTCCGGCCGTTGGAGAGCCAGCGGGAGATCTACGACGGCTACCGCGCCGAGGTGCTGAAGCTGCACCCGGGCATCTCCGAGGAGGAGTCGCACACGCTGGCCAGCCGGTTCGTCTCGCCGATCGAGGTCGCGCCGCACGTGGCCGGCGCCGCGGTCGACCTGACGCTGATCGGCGAGAACGGCCCGTTCGACCTCGGCACCCCGATCGACGCGACGCCCGAGCAGAGCGACGGCGCCTGCTACTTCGACGCCACCAACATCAGCCGCGAGGCCCGCACCAACCGGTCCCTGCTGGCCGACGTACTGACCGCGGCCGGCTTGGTGAACTACCCGACCGAGTGGTGGCACTGGTCCTTCGGCGATCGCTACTGGGCCTACTGCGAAAAGCAGCCGAACGCCATCTACGGCCCGACTGTCGCCCCCGAGTCGCCTGCGGACGACACGGTCGCCTGCTGACCTAGCCGAACCGCCGGCTCGCTGCGTCAGGCAAGATGCGAGAACACGGAACGCGCGCCGACTTCGAGGAGTTCGTCGTCGCCCGGCAACGCCACTGGCTCCGTACGGCGTACGTCGCCGGGCCCCCGGTTCAGCAGCTGTGCGGTCAGCGCCATCCGACCGGACAAGTCGCCCAGGTTGCGCCGCACTCCGACAGCCGACAAATCATCGCAGCGTGGCGACGTACCTCTTGAGTCCCTCGACCCGTTCTTCGATCTTCGCCCGTTCTCCGGCTGCGAAGCGGCGCACCTGGAGATCCATCACCGCCTGGGCCTGAATCTCATCCAGCCCGAATTGCCGAGCGACGGCCCGTCGCGCTTCGTCGGCCGTCTCCGATCGCTCGACAATCTCGAGCAGCTCGGAGCGGCGGCCCAGCACGGCCAGGAAGCCCTCGAAGATCCTCAGTTGCTGCTCGGCACCCTCAAGCTCAGACGTCATTCCCACATAGTGCCGCAACAGTGCCTGGCGAGGGTGTTGCCGTGGCGACGGAGCCCAGGGACCCCTGCTACTGCGACCGGGCCACAGCTGGTCGTCGATCCCGACCTGCCCGGGCGCCGCCGCCTGCTGGGTTCACACCGGCGAGCTGGCCTATCGCTGCTACACACCCGGATCCGTCCATGACAGACCTTGGTCACCGTCGCCGGTGAACAGTGGAAGAAACTTCCAAGCAGGCAAGGGATTCACCGGCCTGGACCAGGACCAGCTCTGTCTCTGAACCTCGTGGCATCGCGACGATCTCGTCGATGCTCGCTGATGTCTTCGTCGCCGCCGTCGCCGTCGCCGAACGCACCCAGCGGCCCGTCCCGACCGGCTGGATACGGCTGACCTGCAACGAAATCCGGCACCTACCCACCATGATCACCGCACCGATCCGCGAAGCCACCCATCGACTCCACCGCTCAGCCGGGCGACGCCGACGCCGCCACCCGCGCCAAACGATGCCACTACCAGCGATGTCTCGACCGAGACATCCCAGGTCGCCACATCACCACTTGAATCGAACACCCACGACTTCGGCTGTAGTAGTTCTTGAACCACCCCGGGTTTGATGCACACCTCCTTCGTTGGAAAGGTGGCATCTATGCCGAGCAAGTACGACGAGCAGACCAGGTCAAGGCGGTTCGTCTGGTCACCGAGCACGTTCAGGATTACGACTCCGAGTGGGCAGCGATCACGGAGGTGGCGGGCCGGTTGGGGATGACACCGGAGACGTTGCGTCGGTGGGTCCGCCAGGCTGCGGTCGACGCGGGACAGGTTGACGGGGTGTCGTCTGAGTCGGCGCGTGAGATTCGCGAGTTGAAGCGGAAGAACGCCGAACTGGAGCGCACAGTAGAGATCTTGAAAGCGGCGACAAGTTTCTTCGCGCGGGAGAGCGACCCGCGACAGCGCTGATCTGCCGGTTCATCGCCGAGCACAAGGCTCGGTTCGGGGTCGCTTCGATCTGCCGTGCGTTGACCGCGCACGGCTGCAAGATCGCTCCGAGAACCTACTACGCCTGGGCGGTGCGGGCGCCGTCGAAGCGGGTGCTGTGGGACACGACGGTGACCGAGGTGTTGGCCGGCTACTACGGGCCCGACCAGCACGGCCGATGGCCACCGGAGGCGTTGTACGGATCGTTGAAGATGTGGGCACACCTGCGCCGCGAAGGGATCCAGGTCGCCCGCTGCACGGTCGAGCGGCTGATGAAAGCCAACGGCTGGCACGGCGTGACCACGGCCAAGAAGATCCGCACCACGGTTCCGGACCCGGCCGCGACCCGGGCACCGGACCTGGTCAACCGCCAGTTCACCGTGGCGGCACCGAACACGTTACTGGTGGCCGACTTCACCTACGTGCGTCTGGTGAGCGGTTCTTTCGTCTACACAGTGTTGGTGATCGACGCCTTCGCCGGGGTGATCGTTGGCTGGGAGTGCTCGACGTCCAAGCACACCGCGTTCGTCCAACGGGCCATCACCCAGGCCGCAGCGTTTCGTGCCCGACAGGGCAATCCCCTGCAAAACAAGGCGATTCACCACTCCGATGCCGGATCTCAATACACTGCCCGTGGGCTTCACCGAGACCCTGCAACTCCACGGCATCGACCGCTCGATCGGCACCGTCGGTGATGCCTACGACAATGCCCTGGCCGACACCACCATCGGGCTCTACAAGACCGAATGCATCCGCGACGACTCACCGTTTTCGCCGCGGACCACTGACCGGCCTGACGACGTCGAGGCCATCACCGCCGACTGGGTCCACTGGTACAACACCAGCCGACTCATGCACCGTCTCGACCGACGCCCACCCGCCGAAGCCGAAGCTGACTACTATTCACAAACCCGCGACGACCAACCAGTCGTCCACACATAACCGAGGGTGCATCAAACCCGGGACGGTTCATCTAGCGCCGTGTTCCGGTGTCGGCTAAGTCACATTTTGCTGTGCACAACTCGGCGGTTTTTGGAGACTCGTGGTTGTCGGGTGGGCGTGTCTGTGGACAACTCGACCAATTCCGGTGTTTCGCCACAACCCCTTGTTTGCAAGGCGAATCGGCGATCAGAAACTGTCGGTCGAGGCCGGTAACTTTGTGGGCATGGATCTCGTGGAGCTGCGGCCGGCAGTGGTGCTGAGCGATGACGAACTCGTCACCGCGCTCGACGCTGTGCACGCAACCCGCGCCCAACTGGACAGCTACGAACTGCAACTCGTCGCCCGTCTCCACGAGACCGGCTACGCAGAAAGGGCCGGAGACCACGACACTGCCCGATTCCTGGCCTACCGCTACCGCCTCGACACCGCTGTTGCCAGTCGCAAAGTCAACCTCGCGACCACACTGGGCAAGTATCCGGCGGTCGCCGCAGCCCTAGCCGATCCGTTCGCCGCAACAAGCCCCGACGGCACAATCCAGTACTGCGAACCCTCCGCCGACAGCGCTCCCTGTGGCTGCGGCCGATCAGGCGATGGCGCTGCGTGTGACTGTGGCCAATCGGGCGACCGCGGTGCGTGTGAGTGTGGCCGATCGGGCGACGGCGCTCGATGTGAGTGTGGCCGATCGGGGAATGGCGTTGCGTGTGAGTGTGGCGGCTCGGGGGATGGCGCCGCGTGTGAGTGTGGCCGCTCGGGCGACGGCGCGCCGTGTATATGTGGCCGATCGGGCGACGGTGATCGGTGGGTGTGCGGCCGATCAGGCGACGATGTTCCGTGTGTGTGCGGAGGGCCCGATGCGGCCGATGGAGGCGACTGCGAGCGCGGTTGTGGCGGATCCGGTTGTAGTGCGGGGGTTTTGCCGGTGTTGCTGCATGTGGATCAGGCGCGGGTGATTGTGGAGGCGTTGGAGCGGATCCCGGCGCGCGCGATGGTCCCGGTGGAGGATCTGCGGGTTGCGGAAGAAGAGTTGGTGAAGGCTGGGCGGCATCTGTCCCCGGGCGACCTGCGCAAGCTCGGCAGCCAGGTCCGGGACCGGCTCGACACCGACGGTTCAGAACCTGCTGAAGACAAGGCTCGGCAGCGTGAAGCGCTCAAGATGACTCACGCCGAAGGTGGCGTGAAGTTCAACGGGTTCCTGGCGGCCGAGAACGCCGAACTGTTCACCGGTGCAATCCTGGGCGGCTCGAAGCCCCACAAGACCGTCGACGGCGAGCCCGATCCACGCCCGCGCGACAAGCGCCAGGCCGACGCGCTCACGGCTCTGCTGCATTCCGCCGCCGCGACCGGTGACCTCCCGGCCAACGGCGGGGTCAAGCCCCACATCACCGTCACGATCGGCCTCGACGACCTCATCAGCGCCGGTAAGCACGCCACCGGTGATCTCACCTACGGCACCGGCCTGTCAGCATCGGCCGTGCGCATGCTGGCCTGCGACGCCGGGATCATCCCGATGGTCCTCGGTTCCGACAGCCAGCCCCTGGACGTCGGCCGTGAAGAGCGCTTCGTCACCGGCCCGATCCGAACAGCCCTCGTCCACCGCGACAAAGGCTGCGTCGTCTGCGGCGCCCCACCCATCTTCTGCGACGCCCACCACCTGATCCACTGGATCGACGGCGGCCCAACCTGCCTGTCGAACCTAGTGCTCCTCTGCCGGGTCCACCACATCGCCGTCCACCAGAACCACTGGAAGATCACAATCACCGACAACCTCGTCAACGTCACCCGCCCCCACTGGACCGAACCCTCCAGACACACGTTCCTCTCCCTAGCCCGCAGCCGCCCACCATCATCACCCGGCACCACCCCAACTGACACAGCACCAGCACCCGGCCCCGCCGGGAGACACCGCCTTGTCGGAACACACCGCCCTGCCCGGGCCTGGCCCCTCACCGGCGACGCCCCTCACCCCGCCCCAGCCGACCCAACCCGCGCCAACCCATGGGACGACGAGCCCCCTGTTCCAGCTCCACGCGGCGCGGCGCCCAACAGCCCATGGAGCGACGAAACCCCCCTTTCCCCGAAGGGTCAGATGGCACGGCTCAACCGCCGCGACGAAGAGACACCCGTTCCCCCTCCACCTGACACCGAGCCCTTCAACCCACGGGCTGATGAAACCGCCATACCCGCGGCGGGTGAGATGGCACGCCTCAACCCCTGGGGCGAACAGTCACCCGTTTCCCCTCCAGTTGATGCGCAGCCCTTCAACCCGTGGGGCGATGAAACCGCCCTTGACTCGGCTGGTGGTGTGGCTCGCCTCAATGCCCGGGGCGAGGTGACATCTGTTCCACCTCCAGGTGATGTGGAGCCCTTCAATCCATGGGGTGAAGAAACCGCCCATGTCTCGGCTGGTGGTGTGGCTCGCCTCAATGCCCCGGGCGAAGTGACATCCGTTCCACCTCCAGGTGATGTGGAGCCCTTCAATCCATGGGGTGATGAAACCGCCGTACCGCCGGCGGGCGAGGTGGCGCGCCTCCACCCCTGGGACGACGCGGACATCGCTTCAACCGGATAGGTCACCGACACCGCAGCACCAGCGCAAAGGGCAGGGTGACGCCCGGACCTGGACCCGGCGAGACAGGTCCCGCCTTCGCCTCTCCTCTTGACCTCGCCCAGCCCATCGACTTGGACATCGGCACCTCGGCTCGGCTGCCCGCGGGTGAGGTGGCACGCCTCAAACCCTGCGACGACGCGGACATCGCTTCAACCGGATGGATCACCCGACACCGCAGCACCAGCGCAAAGGGCAGGGTGACGCCCGGACCTGGACCCGGCGAGACAGGTCCCGCCTTCGCCTCTCCTCTCGACCTCGCCCAGCCCATCGACTTGGACATCGGCACCTCGGCTCGGCTGCCCGCGGGTGAGGTGGCACGCCTCAAAGCCTGAGACGACGCGGACATCGCTTCACCTCGAGCAGCTCGGAGCGGCGACCGAATGCACCCGCCGCGGTCCGCGCTCACCCTCACGGGGCATCTCACCCCGCGGCGCGTCACCCAGCCCCCGGCCGAGACGTCGCCGCCTGCTCCGCTGGAAGAGCCGCGGCCGCACCGGACCTGCTCCGCTGGAAGAGCGGCGGCCGCACCGGACCTGCTCCGGCTGGAAGAGCGCGCGGCACCGGAGAACGTTGGCACACCAGGAAGCCCCTTGAGGATCCCCCAGCTGCTGTTCGGCACCTTGACGCTCAGACGTCATCCCCCATGGTGCCGCAACCGCAGGGATTCTCCCTGCTCCTCTGCCGTGGATGGCTGTGTTGGGGACGTATTAATAGGACCTGGCTATCGCGTGATAGGTAGGTTTGCTTTGACCCGGTGACTGCTGGCCGGGACAGTCGAGGGTATGACGACCGAGGCCCTCTCCGCCGCCCCCGTCCCGGCTGCCGGGCGTGCTCACCGCGTGCGCGAACTCGCCACCGAACGGAAGAAGTTGCGCGGGGCGTTGATCCCGATTCTCCATGCGGTGCAGGAAGAACTCGGGTACGTCAATCAGGCGGACATACCGGTGATCGCCGATGTACTCAACCTGGCAGTAGCCGAGGTGCACGGGGTCGTCACCTTCTACCGCGACTTCCGGCGCGAACCGGCCGGGCGGACGACGGTGCGGATCTGCCAGGCCGAAGCGTGCCGCTCGGTCGGGGCGGTGGAACTCGGTGAGCATGCGAAACGGCGTACGGGCGTGGGCTTCGGCGAGACGACGTACGACGGGAAGCTGAGCGTCGACGAGGTGTTCTGCCTCGGCAACTGTGCGCTCGGGCCCGCGGTCGAAGTGGGCGGCAGGCTGCACGGCCGGGTCACGCCGACCCGGCTCGACGCGTTGCTCGGGGAGGCACGATGAAGATCTTCGTACCCCGGGACGCGGCCGCCAGATCGGTCGGCGCCGACGAGGTCGCCGAACGCCTCCTGGCCGCGGCCGAACGAGCAGGGGTGGAGATCGAGCTGATCCGCAACGGCTCCCGCGGCATGCTCTGGCTAGAACCCCTGGTCGAGGTGGAAACCCCCGAAGGTCGCGTTGGCTATGGTCCGGTAGCTCCGGAAGAGGTCGATGGTCTTGTAGCTGCAGGAATGCTGAACGGTGCAGGAGAACATCTCGGGGTTGTGGAGGAGTTGCCTTGGATGGTTCGGCAGCAGCGGTTGACGTTTGGGCGGGTGGGGGTGATCGATCCGCGGTCGGGGGACGAGCATGCGGAGTACGGAGGGAACGAGGGGCTTCGGGCTGCGTTGGGGATGACGCCGGCTGAGGTGGTCGAAGTTGTGGTCGACTCGGGACTGCGCGGTCGGGGTGGGGCTGGGTTCCCGACCGGGATCAAATGGCGGACGGTGCTCGGTGCGGAATCCGACCTGAAGTTCGTCTGCTGCAACGCGGACGAAGGCGACTCGGGAACCTTCGCGGACCGGATGCTGATCGAAGGTGATCCCTTCACGCTGATCGAAGGAATGACGATCGCGGCGTACGCCGTCGGCGCCACCGAAGGATATGTCTATCTCCGGTCGGAGTACCCGGACGCGATCGAGACCCTGAACGCCGCGATCGTCACCGCCCGCGAGCGCGGCTGGCTGGGCGACGACATCCTCGGCTCGGGGCTCACCTTCGACCTGCACGTCCGGGTCGGCGCCGGCGCCTACATCTGCGGCGAAGAGACCTCGATGCTGGAGAGCCTCGAAGGCAAGCGCGGCATGGTCCGGGCGAAGCCTCCGATCCCTGCCCTGGAAGGACTTTTCGGCCGCCCGACCGTAGTCAACAACGTGTTGTCGTTGGCAACGATCCCGACAATCCTCGCGAACGGCGCCGCCGCCTACGCTGCTTACGGAATGGGCCGATCGCTGGGCACCAACGTGTTCCAGCTCGGCGGCAACATCGCGCGCGGCGGGATCGTCGAAACAGCGTTCGGCATCACCCTCGGCGAACTGGTGAACGAGCTCGGCGGCGGCGCGGCATCCGGGCGGCCGGTCCGCGCCGTACAGGTGGGTGGGCCGCTGGGGGCCTATCTCCCGGTCGAGGAGTTCGGCCTGCCGATGGACTACGAGTCGTTCGCGGCTGCCGGCGCGATGGTCGGGCACGGCGGGATCGTCGTCTTCGACGAGACCGTGGACATGTCCGAGATGGCTCGCTTCGCCTTCGAGTTCTGCGCCGAGGAGTCGTGCGGCAAATGCACGCCGTGCCGGGTCGGTGCGGTCCGTGGGGTCGAGACGATCGACCGGATCCGCAACGGCGAGGACCGGCAGAAGAACCTCGTCCTGCTCGACGACCTGTGTGACCTGATGACCGACGGCTCGCTCTGCGCGATGGGCGGCCTCACCCCGCTCCCCGTCCGCAGCGCAGTACGCCACTTCGGAGAGGACTTCCATAAATGACCCTGCTCAAAGAACCGGACTTCGGTACGCCCGCGCGCGATGGCGAGGCGACTGTCGAGCTCACGATCGACGGGGTCGCGGTCACAGTCCCACGCGGTACTTCGGTGATGCGCGCGGCGAAGCAGGCCGGGCTCGACATCCCCAAGCTGTGTGCGACCGACAGCCTGGAAGCGTTCGGATCCTGCCGCCTCTGCATCGTCGAGATCGACGGCGCCCGCGGCACACCGGCCTCCTGTACGACGCCTGTCGCACCCGGCATGGTCGTGCGGACCCAGAACGAGAAGCTCGGCAAGCTCCGCCGCGGCGTGATGGAGCTCTACATCTCCGACCACCCACTCGACTGTCTCACCTGCTCCGCCAACGGCGACTGCGAACTCCAGGACATGGCCGGCGTCACCGGCCTCCGCGAGGTCCGCTACGGCTCCGGCGTCGAGGCCGGCGCGAACCACCTCGACGCCCCCACCGACACCTCCAATCCGTACTTCGATTTCGACGCCTCCAAGTGCATCGCGTGCTCCCGTTGCGTCCGGGCCTGTGACGAGGTCCAGGGCACGTTGGCGCTGACGATCGAAGGCCGCGGCTTCGACTCCAAGGTCGCAGCCGGTGCGGGTGTCTCCTTCATGGAGTCCGATTGCGTCTCGTGCGGCGCCTGCGTCCAGGCCTGCCCGACCGCAACCCTGCAAGAGAAGTCGGTCATCGAGCTCGGCATGCCCACCCGCTCCGTAGTCACCACTTGCGCGTACTGCGGGGTCGGGTGCTCCTTCAAAGCCGAGTTGCGCGGCGACGAGCTGGTCCGGATGGTGCCCTACAAGGACGGCGGAGCGAACGAGGGCCACTCCTGTGTGAAGGGCCGGTTCGCCTTCGGGTACGCGAGTCACCCGGACCGGGTGATGGAGCCGATGGTCCGCGAGTCGATCACCGACCCGTGGCGGAAGGTCTCCTGGGACGAGGCGATCACCTACACGGCCCGCCGGCTGCGCGAGATCCAGGCGGCGCACGGGCAAGGGTCGATCGGCGCGATCACCTCGTCGCGGACCACGAACGAAGAGGTGTACACGGTCCAGAAGATGGTCCGGGCGGTGTTCGGCAACAACAACGTGGACACCTGCGCGCGGGTCTGCCATTCACCCACCGGGTACGGGCTGAAGCAGACCTTCGGCGAGTCGGCGGGGACCCAGGACTTCAGCTCGGTCGACCATGCCGACGTGATCCTGGTGATCGGCGCGAACCCGACCGACGCCCACCCGGTCTTCGGTTCGCGAATGAAGAAGCGGCTGCGGAAGGGCGCGAAGCTGATCGTGCTCGACCCGCGGCAGATCGACCTGGTCCGCTCCCCGCACATCGAGGCGCAGCATCATCTGCGGCTCGCGCCGGGGACGAACGTGGCGGTGGTGAACGCGTTCGCCCATGTGATCGTCACCGAAGGGCTGGTCGATCGGGAGTTCGTCGAGTCGCGCTGTGAGGACTTCGAGAACTGGGAGTCGTTCATCGCGCAACCGGAGCACAGTCCCGAGGCGGTCGCCGAGCTTACCGGCGTACCGGCTGAGGAGATTCGTGCGGCGGCACGGTTGTATGCGACCGGTGGGAATGCGGCGATCTACTACGGGCTGGGTGTCACCGAGCACAGCCAAGGGTCGACCACCGTGATGGGGATGGCGAACCTGGCGATGGCGACCGGCAACATCGGCCGGCCGGGCGTCGGCGTGAATCCGCTGCGTGGGCAGAACAACGTGCAGGGATCCTGCGACATGGGGTCGTTCCCGCATGAGCTGCCGGGGTATCGGCATGTTTCCGACGACGACGTCCGCGATGTCTACGAGAAGCTCTGGGGTACGCCGTTGCTCAACGAGCCCGGGCTGCGGATTCCCAACATGTTCGATGCCGCGATCGACGGCTCGTTCCGGGCCTTGTTCGTGCAGGGTGAGGATATCGCCCAGTCGGATCCGAACATTCAGCACGTCCATGCCGCGTTGAGTGCTCTCGAATTGCTTGTCGTCCAGGATCTCTTCGAGAACGAGACGGCGAAGTTCGCGCACGTTTTGTTGCCCGGGACATCGTTCCTCGAGAAGGACGGAACCTTCACCAACGCGGAGCGCCGGATCAACCGGGTGCGGCCGGTGATGGCACCGAAGACCGGTAAGCACGAATGGCAGATCATCTGCGAGATCGCGCAGGCGATGGGCTACCCGATGCACTACGACAATGCGGCGCAGATCATGGACGAGATCGCGCTCACCACACCCACGTTCGCCGGGGTGTCCTTCGCGCATCTCGACAAGGTCGGGTCGGTGCAGTGGCCGTGCAACCTGGAGCATCCGAACGGGACGCCGATCATGCACTCCGACGAGTTCACCCGCGGCAAGGGGCGGTTCATGGAGACCGTCTACGTGCCGACGACCGAGCGGTCGACGCGGAAGTACCCGCTGATCCTGACCACCGGGCGGATCTTGTCGCAGTACAACGTGGGGGCGCAGACCCGGCGTACGGCGAACGTCGCGTGGCATTCCGAGGACATTCTCGAACTCCATCCGCACGACGCCGAGGTGCGCGGGATCTCCGACGGCGACCAGGTGGCGCTGTCCAGCCGGGTCGGCCGGACGACGCTGCGGGCGAAGCTGTCGGAGCGGATGCCGGTCGGGGTCTGCTACACCACGTTCCACCACCCGGTGACCGGGGCGAACGTGATCACCACGGACAATTCCGACTGGGCGACCAACTGCCCGGAGTACAAGGTGACCGCTGTTCAGGTGGATCTGCTCGTCGAGCCGGTGTCCGCGGCGCTGGAGTCTGTTGCGGTGGGCAACTGATGAGTGGCACCCTCCCGCCGTACGTCCGCCTGGTGAACGAGATCGCGGCGCAGTTCCCGCACAAGCCGCCGGCGGTCGCGGCGGTGACGATCGCGAATCATCTCCGGACGGTGTGGGATCCGCGGATGAAGAAGGCGCTGGTGGAGTACTGGGAGGGTGGCGGCGACGAGCTCGTCCCCGCCGCTGCGCTGGCCGCGGAAGAGCTGCGAAACAGGGTCAAGTGACCGAGTCTCAAGTAGCGGTTGGAGCCGGACTGCGACACCATCATGCAATGGCCGCCATGTCGTGGGACGCTGCGCGAGAGTCCGCGCATGCTGCGGCGACCCCGCTGAAGCCGCGCTCGCTCCCGTTGGCCGACGCCGGCGGTACGGTGCTCGCGACGCCGTTGGTCGCGCCCGCGGCGGTGCCGCCGGTCGATCGGGCGGCTATGGACGGCTACGCGGTCCGCGGCGACGGCCCGTGGCGGGTGATCGGGTCGGTCTTCGCGACCTCGGAGCTGTCCGGACCGCTGTCGGACGGCGAGGCCAAGGCGATCGTCACCGGCGCCGCCGTCCCACCCGGCACCACCGCCGTCCTCCGCGACGAGGACGCCACCCTGACCGCCGACCTGGTCCTCGGCACGGTCCAGCCCGGCGCCCACATCCGTCGCGCCGGCGAGGAGTGCCAGGCAGGCGAGGTGCTCCTCCGAGCACGCACAGTCATCGAGCCAACGGTCCTGGGGCTGGCCGCAGCCCTCGGCCTGGACCGCCTGACCGTCATCCCGCACCCGCGCGTCCATGCCCTCATCACCGGCGACGAACTGATTCACCGGGGCCCGTCGACCTCCGGCCAGGTCCGGGACGCCATCGGCCCGATGCTCCCCGGTCTCATCGCCCAAGCCGGCTGTGTGCCCAGCATCAGCCATCTCCCAGACAACCGAGATGCTCTGATCGAAGCCTTGAACTCTGCAACAGCTGATCTTGTCTTGGTTTCTGGATCTTCGGCGTCTGGGCCGGCTGATCACCTGCGGGGTGCGTTGGCGGCAGTGGGGGCTGAGTTGCTGGTGGATGGGGTTGCTTGCCGGCCGGGGCATCCACAGGCGTTGGCTCGGCTGGGAGACGGACGGTTGGTGATCGGGTTGCCGGGCAATCCGCTGGCCGCGTTGACAGCG
Source organism: Kribbella sp. NPDC006257 (assembly GCF_040613535.1). Classification (NCBI taxonomy): domain Bacteria; kingdom Bacillati; phylum Actinomycetota; class Actinomycetes; order Propionibacteriales; family Kribbellaceae; genus Kribbella; species Kribbella sp. NPDC006257. The sequence continues at coordinate 46,609 of NZ_JBEXSJ010000009.1, read as the reverse complement.
TTCCTGACGTTGGGAACCGCTGTGATCCAGCGGCTGCGCGGGCTGCAGTTGCCGGTGCTGCCACCGGCCGCAGTACCGGGTGGAATCGCCTGTCACCCGCACAACACGCGACTGGTGCCCGTTCGCGTCGGCCCGCAGGGCGTAGTACCGATCGGGCATGGTGGTTCGGCGATGCTTCGTGGAGTGGCAGCAGCAGACGCGCTGGCCGTGATCGACCCGGGCCCCTCCGAAGCCATCGCCGCTCGCTTGCTCCCGCTGGACCCCGGAGCACGGTTCTGGGGTAGTTAGATCTGGCCCGCAGGATGCCCGAAAGCGCGAGGGAATTCGCCGCCCGCCGAACATCCTTGAACGTATGGATTCGAGGCAGAGCCAGGCGGTCGTCGTCGGCGGAAGTATCGCCGGATTGCTGGCTGCACAGGTATTGAGCCGCTGGTTCGGCCGGGTGATCGTGCTCGACCGGGACGAACTGCCGCTGGATCCCGTGCACCGCAAGGGAGTTCCGCAGAGCCGGCACGGGCACGGCCTGCTCGCCAAGGGCCACCAGGTGATCAACGAGCTCGTCCCCGGTTTCTGGGACGAGCTGGTCGGCCAGGGCGCGGTCACTGGTGATCCACACCAGGACCTGCTCTGGTACAACGAGGGCAACCTGCTGAAGCGCGGCCCGTCGACGATGACGACCGTCCTCGCCGGCCGCCCCCTGATCGAGTCCGTACTCCGGCGCAAGGTGTCCCCGAGCATCGAGCTGCGCCCGCGCACCACGGTGACCGGGTTGCTCGAGAAGGACGGCCGGCTGACCGGCGTACGGACTGAGGACGGTGATCTCGCGGCTGACGTGGTGGTGGATGCCAGTGGCCGGAGCAATCGCGGGCCGACCTGGTTGAAGGAGCTCGGCTACGAGTCGGCGCGAGAGGACGAGGTCAACGCCGGCCTGGTCTACACCAGCCGCGAGTACCGCCGCGAGCCTGGCGCGCAGGACTTCATCGGTGTCCTGAGCGGCCATCACCCCGCCAACCCGTTCGGGTGCGGCGCGGGCGCGAAGGAAGGCGATCGCTGGCTGGTCACCTTGGTCGGGCTGAGCGACGTGCCGCCGCCGGTCGAGCCTGGTGCCTTCGAGGACTACGCGGCACGCCTCGACGGACCCGAGGTGCATCGCCTGGTCACGAAGGCCGAGCCGCTGACCGAGCCGGTGCGCTACCGGATCGGGCCGAGCGTGCGCCGCCGGTACGAGAAGTGCAGCCGGTTGCCCGAAGGCTTCCTCGCGATCGGCGACGCGTTGTGCTGCTTCAACCCCGTCTACGGACAGGGCATGACACTGGCTGCGCTGAGCGCGCAGTACCTGGCCGAGTGTCTGGAGACCGACGGCGAGAACCTCACCCGCCGGTACTTCGGTGGCGTCGCCAAGATCGTCGAGCCGGCCTGGGCGCTGTCGACCGGTGGTGATGTCCGCTTTCCGCACGTGCCGGGTCCACGCAGCCTGAAGACGCGGTTTCTCAACGGGTTCCTCTCCCGCGTCCATCGCGCCAGCGCCGTCGACGAGGTCGTCGGCCGCCGGTTCGTCGAGGTCGCCAACGGCCTGACCCGCCCCGAGACGCTCTTCGCGCCGGGGATGGTCCGGCGGATCCTGCGCAACTCCTAGGCGGTTTCCTCGCAGTTGTTGGTGGCGGATGGTCCTACCCAGAGGGTGTCGGCGGTGCCTCGGTTGACGTGCTCGGTGTAGATGTCGACCTTGTAGGTGATCACCCGCAGACACTCCTTGAGTTCTTCGATCTGCTCGGCGACATGCTGCTGGTGGCTGCGCAGCAACTCGAGGCGTTCCAGCTCGTTGCCCGGACCTTGCCGGATCAGCTCGGTGTACTTGCGGATGGTGTCCAGCGGCATCCCGGACGACCGGAACTTGATGCACATGTCGAGCCAGTCGACGTCGTCCTCGCTGTAGACGCGGCGCCCGTTCGCCTCCCGGCGTACCGGCTCGGCGAGGATCCCCTCCCGCTCGTAGAACCGCAGCGCGTGCACGCTCAGGCCGGTCCGCTCGGCCACCTGTCCGATACTCAGATCCGCAGTCATACCCGCCAAGATAACCTAGAGTCGGGTCTAGGAGTTCAGTCCTTCCAGCGCCTTCAGCGCCAGCTGCACGTCGGCCTCCGTCGAGTACACGTGGAACGACGCCCGCAGCCGGCCATCCCGAACAGCAGCCCGTACGCCGGCCGCCGCGAACGCCTCCTTCGCGCCGGGGAGTTCGGTGCTGACGATCGCCGAATCACCCGGCGGCAGCCCGAGCCCGGCGCGGAACTCGTTCGCCAGCGCGAGGTTGTGCCGGTGGATCTGCTCCACCCCGATCTGCTCGACGAGTTCGAGCGCAGGTGCCGCTCCGACGAAGCTGAACCAGGCCGGCGACTGGTCGAACCTCCGAGCCCCGGCAGCCAGGTTCATCCGCGTTCCGTAGTACGAGCTGTGGACGTCCTCGCCGGCGTACCAGCCGGCGGCCATTGGGCGGCAGCGTTCCTGGAGTCGCGGCGAGAGGTACCCGAGAGTGGCTCCGCGCGGCGACATCAGCCATTTGTAGGTGTGCGCGATCAGAGCGTCGAGCCCGTTGACGTCGAGCGGCAGCCAGCCGACCGCCTGGCTCGCATCCACCACCACGAGCGCGCCAACTTCCTTGCTGGCAGCAACTACTGCTGCGAGATCGAGGACGGTGCCGGTCGCGGACTGAACAGCGCTGACGGCGACGAGGTCGATCCCGGGCCGGATCGCGCTGATGAGTTCGTCGGTCGATGCCGAGACGACGTGGATGCCGCGGTCCTCGTGCACCTTCCAGGGGAAGACGTTGGAGGTGAACTCGATGTCGTCGACCAGCACCGTCGAACCGTCCGGCAGCGAGTCCGCGATCGGCGCCATCGCCGCCGACACCGTGCTGCCCACGAAGACGTCCGCCACCGGCGCCCCGACGATCCGGGCGAACGACTCACGGGAGCGCGTCGTCGACTCGTCCCACGGCTCCCAGCTCGTCGCGCCGACCCGCCAGTCCCGCAACGCCGCCTGCAACGCCTCCCACCCCACCCGCGGCGGCAACCCATACGAAGCAGTGTTCAACCACCCCGGCTGCGGCTCCCACAACTCCACAAATTCGCTGACCGAACTCATCCCGTCTCCCACTCTCCGCCCGACTACACTCCTGCTAGGCAATTCGACCACGGAGGACGCCATGGCCGCCCGGAATCTCACCCGGGCCCCCCTCACCCAGCGCTAACCCCGCCGGTGAGCTGTTGCGGTGCCCGGACCTCGTTGTTTCTCATCGATGGCCCAGCCAAGGAGCTTCTGTTGTCTGTTTCACCCACGTGGTACGAAGATTTCTTCACCGAACTGCCGAACGCCTTCTGGCGGCAAGCAATCCCCGCCGAAGCGGCCGCTGCCGAAGTCTCGTTCGCCGAGCAACAGCTCGGGCTCACCCCCGGAGCGCACGTCCTCGACCTCCCGTGCGGAAGCGGGCGGCACAGCCTCACCCTCGCCCGTCGCGGCTACCGCGTCACCGGCTTCGACATCTCCCCCGAGGCCATCGCGTACGCCGTGAGGTCGGCCGCCGGACTCGAAGTCGACCTGAGCGTCGCCGACGTCCGCGAGATCCCCAGCGAGCTCAGGGTGGACGCCGCCGTCGTCCTCGGCAACAGCTTCGGCTACTTCGAGTTGCCGGGGATGCAGGCCTTCGCGGCCACCCTCGCGAACGCAGTACGACCGGGAGGCGGCGTACTGCTCGACATCAACACCGCAGCCGAGTCCCTGCTGCCCGGCTATCAACCCGGCTCGCGACGGATCGAGGCCGGCGATGTGTCGATGGAGGGCAGCACGGAGTACGACGTACGGACGAGCCGTCTGCTCAGCCACTACCGCTTCACCCGGGGCGGTGAGGCGGTCGAGCGGACGGCCGCCCATCACGTTTACACCACCGCACAGTACGTCGAGTTGCTCGAAGAGGCAGGATTCTCTGCCCTTGAGCTGCACGGCGACCTCACCGGAAAGCCTTATGCCGTTGGGGATTCCCGGTTGTTGATGACCGCACGTCGTTGACCTACTTGGCCGCTCTCTTGCCTGCTGGGGAGAGGGCGTGCCAGGTGCCTTTGACGCCTTCGCCCAGGACGTCGCCGGGGGTCTTGTCCTTGATGAAGAGGTAGAGGGGCCAACCGCCGAGGGTTGCTTGTACGTCGCCGTCGGGGCGGACGAGTCTGCCGAGCTTTGCCTGGTCTACACCGGCACCGGCGATGATGCCGCCTTTTCCGACGTAGACAGGCTTCCAGGCGGTCAGGCAGGTCTTGCTGAGGCAGACCGACCGTGGCGGATCGGTGCTGTCGAGGACTGACAGGTAGACCGTGAAGCCTTCAGCGTTGACAGCGGTCGGGCCGAGCTTCGTCGTACCGGCTTTGATGACTACTGGGGCGTCATTTGGTGCCTGTGCGGTCGGAGATGGGGTTGCGGACGGTGGTGGGGCGGCGGACGGCTTGGCGGCTGGTGGTGGGGCGGCGGGTGGCTGGACGACGATCGGCGCGGTGGTGGCGACGTTGCCGACCGCCGGGCTGAAGGCGGCGACCGCGATCGTCGCGCCGATCACCCAGACCATCGTGGGCAGGTTCTTGAACATGATCCGCTCCTACGCCGGGAAGATCGCGCCGTCGCGCTGCTGGAAGGCGACCGCCGGCAACGGCTTCCGGGCCGGACCAGCGACCGGTTCCCCACTGGTCGCGTCGAACTTGCTGCCATGGCACGGGCAGTTGATCGTGCCGCCTTCGACAGCGGTCACGGCGCAGCCCTGATGCGTGCAGATCGCCGAGAACGCGCAGACCTTGCCGCTCTGATCCTTGGTGAGTACGAGCTTCTGGTCCGTGAGGATCACGCCACCACCAGCCGGGATGTCCGCCACCTTCGCCAACGCGTTCTGCGCAGGCTTGGGCGCACTGCTCGACGGCTGCTCCGGCGCCACGGTCTGCTCCGGCGCTGTGGGCGGCTGTGACACGGAGGTTTGCGGTGGGGCCGGCTGTGTCACCACTGGAGGTTCGGCTCGCTGCACGACACAACCACTCAGTACTACGGTTGCCGCGGCACCCCCGGCGAGCAAGACCGTCCGCCGCTCGACGACCTGGTCAGACTTGGTCATTTTCCTGCTCCTCTTCGTGAAACGGTCATCGCAGCGGGACGCCGGATTGGGTGAAGTACCAGAGCGCGGCCGTGGCCCAGGCTCCGATCAGCAGTGAGAACAACAGACCGCCGGAGACCGGCAACGCCCAGCGGGGCATCTTGTTGGCCCGCAGCGCGAGCATCTTCGTCGTGAAGGCGCCATAGAAAGCGCAGCCGAACAGCGAATGCAGTGCTGTTCTCGTGTCGAAGGTGCTGTAGCCGAGGCTCCACAAGCAGTGGTACGCGACCGGCAACGTCGCCACGAACGCAATGGATCCACTCCATCGGTGCAGCTGCGACAGATAGGCGGGCGCCTTCCGCTTGACCGGCAACCGGCCGTACATCCACAAGGCCGAGACAACCTGGAAGATCACCAGTACCACGGCCGCGGTGGCGAGCCACGCTTTCATCGGGGTCAGCGAGGTGAACCCGACGATCAGCGCCAGCGGCCGCCCGGTCGGTTCATGCACCTTCCCGTAGATGCCGAGTGACAGCGAGACCAACGCACCCGCCACCGCGAACACCAGTAGTAGAAGCGTCCCCCGCGCTGGCTCTCCTTTCCCTATTGTTTCTACCGTTTCCGCGTTAGTGCCATCGGTGTTCGTGTTCATGGGCGTTCCGTCCCTCGATGACCCCACCCCTCCGTGGCGTCGTACAGGGCATTACGTCTATCCCACAGAACCGGTTCAACCGAAGAGCGAAGTCCGTCTACTTTCCGGTTTGAAGCGCTGTCCAGGTAGCGGGGCCGACTACGCCGTCGACGACCAGGGCGCGGGTTCGCTGGTAGTCCTTGGCGGCCGTCTCGGTGATGGTGCCGAACTGGCCGTCTATGCCGACCGTCCGACCAAGTGCTGCTGTGAGAGCGCGCTGCAGCCGACCGACCGCCGTACCGGTTGAACCGTTGCGGAGGGTCGGTTGGTCACCTGCGGCCAGCAGAGCCGTCCAGGTGTGGGAGTCGACGATGCCGGTCGACGGCAGCCCCTTCCGCGTCTGGAACGCCTTCGTCGCATCCTCGGTGGCAGTGTCGAAGATGCCGCTCGGCTCGTTCGTTGCTCCGAGCAAGCACTGCGCGGCCTTCACCTCGGCGCCGGTCGATCCGTTCTGCAACGTCGGGTAGGCGGCGAAGTCGAGGTTCGTGGCACCACAGGTTTGCGTACCGTTGACGAACGCGGTCGCCGCGGCCTGGCCCTTGGTCAGCGCGTCGGCCTGGTTCTCGATCGGGATCGACTTCACGCCAGGGAAGAGGATGTACGTCACCACGGCACCCGAGACGCCACCCGACGACGGGTCGGGGTTGATGCCGAGTTGCTGGGCGAGTTGGTAGGACCCTTCGCCGATGATCCCGGTCGGACCTTGGTCGCCGACCACGGCGTACGCGACCTTGCTCCCGTAGACGACCGCGGCGATGGTGGCGCCGCCGATGCCGGCGGTGGCGTAGTTCCAGGTGGTACTGGGGAGCGGGACGACGATGAACGGCAGGGTGGCCGAGTTCAGCGGCTGGCCGTTGGACTGGTTCCAGGAGGTATTGGGCTGGAAGGACGGATCGGTGTTCTCGTTGCACTGACTGGTCCGCTGGCCGTCACAATCGACGTCGAAGTCGGCGGTCCAGTGCACGGCTCCGCCGGTTTTGCAGACCGCGACGGTTCGGGAGCCGCCGGAGTCGTGGGCGTACTTGCCGTTCGAGAGCTGGGTCTCGCAACCCGAAGCTTTGGTTCGCAGCTGATCAGCAGTCGGGCCGGCGAGTTCATCACCGTGGGCCGGTGCGACCAGGGTCAGCGCGGCAACGGTTGCTATCAGCAACGAGATGCCGAGCTTCCGGAGTACTGGACGATGGATTGCGGAGCGGGGCGGCTGCATCAGGTCCTCCAGAGGTGAACCGAAACTTTTCACCTCGGAGAGTACAGAGCTTGGTTACTATTTGACAGGGCTCTGATGGATCTTCGTCACCAGGCGGTGCAGAGTGGCCCGCTCGGCCTGGGACAGCGGCTGCAGAGTTGCCTTTTCAACTTCCCGTACGACGGCGCGCGCGGCGGTCAGCACCTTCTTGCCCTGCGGGGTGAGGGAGATCCGGTAGCGGCGGCGATCTTCCGGATCGCGGTCGCGGGAGACCAGCCCGTCGGCCAGCAGGCCGTCCATCAGACGCACCATGTCGCTCGGATCGATCCCGAGGCCGGCCGCGAGCTCGTTCTGGGCGGCTGGGCCCTGATCGCCGAGCTCGGCGAGGGCGGCGAGCTGCCAGAGAGTGATCCCGGGCTTGACCGCCAGCCGGTCGGCGATCGCGCGCCGACCGGCCACGCCGACCTTGTGCAGCACGAACGTGGTCATCCCCAGCAGGGTCTCCATCGGCCTATTGTAGGCTGATCCCAATGGTTGGTTGATCCCCACTAAATTGGAGCTGACGATGGACGTGCTGTACCCCCGCCTGCTGGTGACCGATTTCCCTGCCGCGGTGGAGTTCTACCGCGAGGTGCTGGCCGAACTGTTCGACGTCCAGCCGGTCAAGGTGATCCCAGAAGCGGCGTACGCGAACTGGGACATCGAAGGCCAGGCCGGCCTCGTCCTCTACGGCCGCGCGGTGATGGCCGACACGATCGGCACCACTGCGCTGCCCGTCACGGCGGCGGCCCAGGACTCGGCCATGCTCGTCTTCAAGGTCGACTCGGTCGACGCCGCGGTCACCGTCCTCGAGAAGCACGGCGCCACCACGTTGGCGCCCGCCCAGGCTCGCCCGGCGTGGGGCCCTACCCTCCGGACCGCCCATCTCCGCACCCCCGACGGCACGCTGGTGGAACTCCAGTCCTACTAACCGTCGGCGCGGGCGGATAGCGTGGAAGGGAGCGTCCTGGGGACTCCTGGGTCGGGTTTGAGGAGGAGAAGAGCATGAGCTTCGACAGACCTGGTCTGCCGCATCCTGGGCACAAGGCCAACGAGGTCGAGATCGACGAGGTGCTGGCCGAGGAAGGCGTCGAGCTGACCGACCGGGAGCTCGACGGCCTCGATCGCCCGGGTACCGTCTCCGAGGGCCCGGTCCCGAACCCACCCCGCCGCCCCGGCTCAACGCTGCCGGGCGGGCCGGCGCAGGGCATACCGGTGGAAGGCGAGCCCGCGCAGGGCGTACCGGTGGAAGGCGAGCCGGCGCAAGATATACCGGTGGAGGGTCAGCCGGCGTACGGCGTACCGGCGGGTGGGGTGGACGAGTCGGAGCAGCCGGTCGATGATCCGGCGCACGACGATCCGGCCCACGACCACCCGGCGGGCTGAGTTCGGCCGAGGGTGAAACGGGTCGCGCGCCAGGCGGCGGCGATGTCACACTCGGCCCGTGGCGAACGAGTCCGCGCTTGCGGAGACCAATCGGATCGAAGCGTTCAGTGACGGCATCTTCGCGATCGCCATCACGCTGCTGGTGCTCGAACTGCATGTTCCCGAGGTCGAGGACGGGCAGCTATGGCATGCCCTGCAGGAAGAGTGGCCGCAGTTCGCGGCATACCTGACCAGCTTCGCGATCCTCGGCATCATGTGGATCAACCACCACTCGATGTTCCGGCAGATCCAGCGCGCCGACCGCGGCCTGATGTTCCTGAACCTCCTGCTGCTGCTCTGGACCGCGCTGCTCCCGTTCCCGACGAACCTGTTCGCCACTTACCTGGACCACCACTCGATCGACGCGAACGTCGCCGCGGCGGTCTACAGCGCGAACCTCACGCTCGCCGCGATCGCCTTCAGCGCGATCTGGTGGCACGCACTACGCAAACACCTGATCGACCACGAGATGTCCGCAAAGGAACAACGAGCCTCCGTACTGCGGTATTCGGTCGGCACCGCCTTCTACGCGGCCTGCATCGGACTGTCGTTCATCTCGGCCCCGCTGACCCTGCTCGTACAGTTCCTCCTCGCCGTGTACTACGGATTCGAGCAACTCCGAAGCAAGTGATCAGAGCGCCCTTCGGAAACGAGTGACCTGTACTCCGGGAGCGATCGTGATTCGCTCGACCTCCCGGTAGCCGCGGGATTCGTAGAGCCGGGTCGCCGGAGTGTTCTCGGTGCCGGTGGAAACCAAGCTGATCGGCCGCTGCTCCACCTCGTCGAGGTGATCCAGGAGCGCCCGGCCGTGACCCTGACGAGCGCGATCCGGGTCGACCACGAGCCGGCTGATCTCGACCGTGTCGGGATCGGGGAGTTCGTAGGCGACGGCGCCGACCAGCGAGCTTCCGTCGTACCGGCCGAGCCAGTACTCCGTCGACACCATCAGTCCGGCGAGGTCTTCCTGGAGCGGCGGGATGCCGTCGAAGCCGATCAGCTCCGCCTCGACCGCGTACGCCCGGTGCTGCACGGTCAGCAACTGCTCGGCGGTGTCGGGATCGGTCACGTCGATGGCGCGGATCTGAAGGCTCACAGCTCATCCTCACATGGGGAAACCTCAGCACGACCCGTGATCGCGCAGGTAGGTTGGAGGCTCCCGACCGACGACGGAGGATGCCGAGTGACCGCCGAGACCTTCCGGGATGCCTGGGGTGTGCCGCACCTGCGCGCAGCCGATCCGCTGGAGCTGGTTCAGCTGCAGGGCCGGAACGCCGCGACCGATCGCGCCTGGCAGATCGAGTTGCAGCGCCGGCGGTTCCTCGGGACGACCGCCGCCTTCCTCGGTACCGAGGCGATCGGCTGGGACAGTTTCGCGCGGCAGGCCCGCCTCGCCGACACCGCCGAACGGTGCTACCGGAACCTCGACGACGCGACGCGCGCCTGGCTCACGGCGTACGTGGCAGGGGTCAACGAAGGTCTGCCGGGTGGTGCTTCGAACGCACCGGAGTTCGCGGAGACCGGGCTCGCCGTCGAGGAGTGGGAGCCGTGGGCGCCGCTCGGCAACTGGCTGGCGATCCACATCATGTTCGCCGGCTTCCCGAACAAGCTGTGGCGCGAACATGTCGTGCACCACTTCGGCGACGCGGCCGTCACGCTGTTCGACGCCGAAGGCCCCAGTACTGCGGGGAGCAACGGCTGGCTCATCGCCGGTGATCGGACCGAGTCGGGTGCGCCGCTGATCGCCGGCGACCCGCATCGGTACATCGAGAACCCGGGGGTCTATCAGCAGATCCGGCTGGCCTGCCCGGAGTACGACGTGATCGGGCTCGCGGTGCCGGGGATTCCCGGGATCGCGCATTTCGGGCACACCGGGAGGGTGGCCTGGGCGATCACCAACGCGATGGCGGACTACCAGGATCTGTTCGCCGAACAGTTACGGCGTACGGCGGACGGGGTCGAGGCGCTCGGGCCGGACGGGTGGTCGCGGGCCGCTGTCCATACCGAGGTGTTCTCGGTCGCTGGGGCCGCGGCCATTGAGGTGGAGGTGATCGAGACCGAGCGTGGGCCGGTGATCATCGGTGGACCAGGTGAACGCGCTATCAGTCTGCGCTATCCGCCACGAGTGAGCGGTCGGCTTGGCTTCGAGGTGCTGCCTAAGTTGCTTTCAGCAACCACTGTCGCCGATATCGACGCCGCTGTCGAGGATTGGGTGGAGCCGGTCAACGTTCTCCTCGCGGCCGACACCGCCGGTGGGCTGCTTCATCGCACGGCCGGGCTGGTGCCGACGCGCGATGCGGAGAACCAGCTCCGCGTAGTACCGGCTTGGGAAAGCAAGTTCGAGTGGCAGGGCTGGTTCTCGCCGATGCCTGCGGCAACCATCGATGGGTACGCCGTGATGGCGAATGCGCGCGAACTGGCTGAGCTGTTGGGATCGGAATTCGCCGCGCCACACCGGTCGAATCGCATCCGCCAACTGGTCAGCTCCCGCACCGATTGGACCGCCGCCGAGATGCCCCTGATCCACAGCGACACCTTGCTCCTCTCAGCGCCGCTGATGCTGGACCTCCTTGCAGGCTTGGACGATCTGTCACCCAAGGCAACGGACCTGCGTGCGTCGCTTGCTGCTTGGGACCAGCGCATGGACGCCGACAGCAGCACCGCCTCGACGTACGCCGCCTATCGCAAAGCCTTGATCCACCGCCTGGCCGACCACCCCACCTTGGCCGTCCTCGAAGACGACATCGACTGCCCCGAGCTCTTCACCCAATGGATGGATCCGCTGGCCCACGTCAGCTTCGCCCTGGAGAACCTCATCACCACCGATCTCCTGCCAGACGTCAACATCCGCTGGCTGGCCCGCGAAGCCCTCGAAGAGGTCGCCCACAGCAAACCCCGCCGCCCCTGGGGCGAAACCCACCAACTCACCCCGCTCCACCCCCTCCGCTACCCGATCTTCACCCCCACCGAAGACCCGATCGACCTGGCCCTCTCCGGAGACCACCACTGCGTCTGGTCCACCTCGAGCCTCCCCGGCCTCAGCGACGTCTGCATCCGAGCCTCAGCCGCCCGCTACACCTGGGACCTAGCCGACCGCACCAACAGCGCTTGGTCAGTCCCCCTAGGCACCTCCGCCATCCCCGGCCACCCCCACCACCACAACCAACTCCCCCACTGGCTCTCAGCCACCCTCCTCCCCATCACCACGTCCTGGGACGAACTGGAGCCCGAGCGATAGTCCTGTTCCGGCCAGGGGTGCTCGGGTGGATGCGGAGTGGCCTAGCGTGCGGGGAATGTGGGAGCGGGAGTTTGTCGAGGTCTGCTCGGTTGCGGTGCGGCAGCTTGGGCTGGTGACTGGCGGGCAGTTGAAGCGGCTCGGGACCACCGCGGAGAGGGCTTGGGTCGAGGCGGGCCTGCTGGCGGAGCTTGACTGGAGCGTCTTCCAGATCGTGGGCAGTCCGACTGGGCCGATGCGGGCGATCCCGTACGCCGCGTGGCTGGCGTTGGCGCCTGAGCAGTTCGCCTGGGAGCGCGGTCGCGACATGGTGATCTCGCACGGCTCGGCGGCTCGCCTGCACGGGATCGGTTCGGCCTCGGCGCCCGTCGTCACCATCACCAGCACAGGTCAGCTTCCGGCACTGCGAGCCATCAGGGTGATGGCCGCAGAGCTGTCGGCCGACCAGCGGACCGAGGTCGACGGGATACCGGTGACGACGCCGGTCCGGACCATCCATGACCTGGTTGCTGATGGCATCGATCACGACGAGTTGCGGGACGTGATCCGCGACGCCGTACAACGCGATCTGATCGACCTGCTCGACCTGCACCTGAAGATCAGAACAGTCGCCGCCGATCGCGGGATCCCCGCCGACGGCCCTTCCTTCGTGGCCTCCCTGGTCGGCGATCAGGATGTTGACGAGCTTTCGGTGCGCAACCAGCGAGCGCTGGCGGAACTCGTCCTGCCTTCCGAAGTCGCCGCGCTGACAGAGGCACTCCGGCGTACCTTCCAGCAAGTTCCCACCCAGGCAGGCTCCGACATCCTCCGCGACCTGGCCGCCGAGGCCATCGCCAGGACCAGCGCCCGCTAGGAAGTGACCGCCCAATCCCGCCACTGCTCCGCGTCCGGCGCGTCGACGGAGGTGCCGGGCGGGAAGTCGTGCACACCACGCCCCGGCAGATAGGCGGCGATCAACCAGTCAGGATTGTGACAGAGCAGCATCGGTACGTCGGGGCGATGCGCCACCAGGTGGTCGAAGACCACCCGAGCCTCCGCTTGTTGCTGCGGGCCACGACTTCCCAGCCAGATGTCGATCTGCACCTCATAGGCGTCGAACACCTGGATATCCCCCGGATCCGGGTCGATCTCGGCGAACCCGTTCGGATGGACCACGAAGCCGAGCGTGCCGTCCACGGTGCGGGCCGGACCCCGCAGACCGAACTCGTCCTCACCGGCAGTGGCCTGATGCGGAATCGGTTCGAGTCCGAGCAGATCGCGTAGCACCCCGGCCTCGTCCTCGACGGTCGCCGCGGTCTTCAGGAAGAGAAATTCGCGGTCGGACATCAGCGCTCCTTCACAAACGTCACGATACGTCCGTCGTCGAGGATGACATGGACCTGCGCGGCGACCCTGCTGTTCCCCTGACCGAGCGCCCTTCGGAACGCGCGGCCGGCATCCTCCTCCGTCAGCCCAGGCACACGACGTGCGTCGATCACGATCTCGCCGTCCGGTGGGACCTGGCGGCTCGCGTCGATGATGTTCCGCTTCAGGGCACTCTGCGGATTGGCGTCCTTGTTCGCCGGTGGGTCGAGCGTCTTGAACTCCACGATCCGGCCCGGGTCGTCCGGGCCCTTCCTGACCATGCATTCCGGATCCTTCTGGTGCTCGACGCCATGGTCCTCCAGCCGGCCGTCGAGCCGCCAGCCCCGCTCCCGGGCGAGCTTCTCCGCGATGGGGCGCTCGTTGCCCTTGAAGGCACCGTCCGGGTCGTGCACGCCGGGCACGAAAGCGTCGCCGATCGGCCGGTAGTGGAAGGCCGGATCGAACCCGTTCCGTGGACTGACCCCGAAGTCCGGATCGCCAGGCGTCCAGTCCACCGGCTGGGTGTGGGGGACCAGGTAGACGCTGACCCTGCCGATCAACTGGTCGCCGAGATAGACGTCGTGGATCAACCTGGCTCCGGCTTGTTCCCGCAGCGGTCGTATCTCCGACAGCTCGAACCGCAGGTGGTCGCCGAGGTCGAGTCGTAGCGCGGCCTGGAGGGCCTCGACCATCTGCGACTGGTGAGCGCCGGGGAAGCCTGTCAACAGTGGTTTGCCATCGTTCATCGTCCAAGCGCCTGGACTGTGCTGGAGAGTTCTGGCCATCACCTGGCGCAGGGCGAACTGGTGGTACTCGTGGTCCAGGGAAGTACCGTTGCGCTCGGCCTCGCCGCGGAGGTGCTCCCGCAGCTCGTGCTGGAACGCAACCAGATCGCGATGGCTCACCACCACCGGATCGGCAGTCGGCGCCTGGTTGCCGAACTCTTCGAGCAGCTGACGATGCGCATCCAGCGCCCGGCGTACCTCTGCATGGTCCTTCAGCCGCTGCAGCCGCTGCTCGATGTCGGGATGGTCCAAGGAAAGCTCGTCGGCCAATTCGCGGAACTTGGCGGCGGTCAGCCGGCGTTTCAGCTCACGATCGCCGCTGAAGTCGGCCTCGGAGCGAGTCAACGCGTCGTGCAGCTGCAGCAGCTCACCCAGCCTGCCCTGCTGATGCGGGCTGAAAGCCGCGCCGTCCCCGGCCACCTCGAGATGGCTGAGCTCCCGGAGTTCGTGCACCACGGCCCGCCCGATGTCATGATCGTTGATCCGGTCCGAGATCCGTACGACGGCATGCTCCGGCTCACCCGTCACCGGATTCTTCCCACCCTCGGTCAGCCAGAACTCCCCCGGATGGCCGTCCGCGACCTCACCGACCACGAACCGGATCACCAGCTCGTCACCGTTGTGAGTGGTCACGACCACCGTGACGCCCGACCGCACCTCACCGGGCCGCACCTCGATCGACCGAACGTCGGCGAATTCGTGCAGGAGCGAATTCTCGAGCTCGGCGACGATCTTGGGCAGCAGCTTGCGGGGAATCTGCCGGATGCCGTCGGCAAGGAAATGCCTGAGCTTGGCCGCATTGCCGTCCGGGCGTCTCGGAGCCAGGTGTTGGTGTACCTGGTCGGCGACAGCGGTGGGGTCGAAGTCCAGATCACCCGGCACGCCGGCCTTCTGCTGAAGCTCCTTGAACTTGGCGAGCTCGGTGCGGAACTCGTCGAGCGCGTGTTCGACCCCGTCCGTCGGAGTCCTGGCATCGAGAAACGCGAGATGGTTCGCCAACGTGCGTAGCGCCTGCCGGACGCGGTTCAGAGCAATCAGCCGCTGGACCCGCAGCGGCGTGCTCGTCGGCTCTCCGTGCAGGCGCCGCCAGCCCTCTTCCGTGCGAGCTTGTGCCCGGATCAACGGGTCGCCCTCGGTCCGGTGACCGGCCGCCGGGTCGACGTCCGTCAGTCCGGGCAGCGCACCTTGTCCGTCGACCGGCTGATGAGATTTCAGTACTGCGGCCAGCACGGCGCGAGCCCGGCGCAACTCGGCTCGCGCGCCCGCTTCGTTCCGCCGCGCAGCGGCCGCCAGATCATCGAGCTGGTCGGCCTGCTGTTCGATCCGGTCGAGCGCCTGATGCAGATCCTGTCGTTGCTGGAATCCCTGCTGCGGATCGCCCTGGATCGTCAGTCGGGCAGCCCGGACCGCAGCCCGCACCCGGTCGGTGTAGCCGGGGCTGCTCGGCCGTATCCGGAACAGGAGCTCGACTGTCCGGGCGGGGTTGACCTGCGCTCCGGACTGGATGCTCTCGTGGACGAACCGCACCGCGGCGACCTTGTCGGCCACCACCTGTGGCTCGACCGCAAGCTCGTTGTTGGCGTCCATCGCGTGCGTACCGTGCTTGAGGTCCTCCCGGTTGCCGAGGATCCGTGCGACCGGGCCGACCAGCAATTGGACCGTCGCCGCGATCGCCGTCGCGATGTGGGCCACGGGACCAAGACCGAGCACGATGTTGCTGATTTCCAGAACGCCTAGTTGGACGGCCGGCGGCACTACGGTGAGCGTCTGCGCCCAGACGCTTGTCAGTCCGTCCGGTCTCTGCGCAGCGTCGAGCGGTGCCGGCGGAGCGGGCACGGACTGCCGGAACCGGTCGAAGATCCGATCGAGCAGCTTGGCCTGCGCCGCGTCGGCCGGTCCGGCAGCGAGCCGCTCGGCCAGCTCAACCAGGGCGATCGTCTTGGTGATCTCGGCCGTCATCGCCTCATGGAGAGCGTTGCTGTTGGCGCTGTCTCGCAGCTCGAGGCTGAACTGGAAGAGCTCGGCGACGGCCGCGTCGCTCTGCCGTTGCAGGAAGGCGTTCACCCAGGCCGAGGTGGCTGCTCCGGCGAGACCGCTGATCGCACCGAAGATGAGCGATTCGCCGTACGAGCTGATCAGTTCGGACAGCTCGGTCGGGTCGGCCTCGTTCGGCTCCGGCGCAGCGGGGACGACCCGCTTGAGGTAGCCCGGGACCTGCTCGGCCAGCTCCTTGCCGAGCAGAGTGCGTTGTTCGAGCGATCCCAGTGCCTCGTCGGTCCGGCTCATCCGGCTGATGGCTGTGGTCGCGGCGCGGAGGCGTTCCTGCAACTGCTGGAGGAAGTCGATCAGCTGGTTCTCGTAGCGTTCCGGGTCCGTCGCGACCCTCGTCATCAGCTCCTCGAACCGGAGCATCTCCTTCTTGTTGCCCAGGGCATCGGCCATCCGGTCGGTGATCGGGCGGATCAGCGCGGATGCCGCGTAGAAAAGGGTCGGCGCCAGCGCGGCCGGCGAGATACCGGTGATCAGCGTCGAGACACTCAGCCCGATCGTCGACGGGATCAGGTGCCGGGCCAAGTAGCGCTTCCTGGGCGGGGCCAGTTTCGCCGGGTCGATCTCGGCCGGCGGTGACGCCCGTATGCCGAAGGGATCCGACTCGATCAGCTCGTACACGCCGGTGTTGCGCTTGGTGACCTCGCCCAGATGTTCGCCGTACTGCTCGCCCTTCACCGCCTGCTTCTCGGCGTCGAGCTTGCGTTGCTGGTGTGCGTGCACGAACGCGGTGATCAGAGCCGGAACGGCGAGTCCGAGGCCAGCGATCAAGCTGTTCGATCCCAGCACGATACCGACCGAGGCGCCTGCGGTCGTGGCGACGCCGACCATTTCCCGGCCGACGTACACCCGGCCTCTCGGCCGCTCGTCACCGGCCTTCCACCCGTCGGTCCGGCGCGCGACCAGATCCCGGTCCGCGCCGAGCAACGCCCGCCGGTACTCCGCGTCCGTCTGGCCGTGGGCTACCGCCATGTGCTCGAGCAGGGCCCTCATCTCGTTGAGGACATCCGCCCGACGAACCGCCCGGTACTGCGGGATGTGCTGGTCCTGGAGGTCCAGGTACCGCAACTCGGCAAGCCGGCCGCCGTCCTCGCGGGTCAGCGTCAGATCGTCGCGGACGTTGCTGCCGGCCCGGAGCTTCGACTCCACCGCCGGCCGACCGGGTTGTGGGATCTCGCTCGGCCGCCCCGCATGATCGATCTGATGCAGCAGATTGACCAGCGTCCGCCCGACACCCGCATCGGCGATCCGGAACGAGAGGGTGATCGAAGCGGCCTCGGTCCCGTCGGCGCGTACGACGAACTCACCGGGGTGACCGCCTTCCACGAAGGCGGCCCGGACCCGGAACCGGAACGGCTCACCCTTCAACGGCTTGGCGTCGTACAGATTGCTCGTCCCCGCCACCAACTCGATCGACTCGAACCCCGCCGCCGCCAGCACATCCGGATCCACCAGGGCCCGGCGAGCGGCCCGCTCCACCGCCTGATAATCAGCAACCAGCCGCTTGTTCCCCCCAAACCACAACATCGACTTCGCAACCCCGCGAATAACCTCCTGCACCCCGGCAGCCTGGCCGGGTGAAGCAGAAGCTGGAGTTCTGTTTGTCGACGTGGTTGTGGGGAGGGATGCGGTTCTGTTTGTCGACGTGGTTGTGGGGAGGGATGCGGTTCTGTTTGTCGACGTGGTTGTGGGGAGGGATGCGGTTCTGTTTGTCGACGTGGTTGT
>NZ_JBEXSJ010000009.1:0-28911 GCF_040613535.1 Kribbella sp. NPDC006257 | reverse complement strand
GGTGTGGGACGGCTTGGCAGGTGCCGGCGTGCTTTGCCGCACGGTGGGCGGCTGCGGCGGCACGGGGTGCTTGCCCAAGGCATCTATCGCGGCGGCGACCGTCGGCGCGGCGTACCGTGCTGTCCGCCCCGTGGCCGGATGCACCAGCGCGACATCGACGGCCAGTTCATGCCCGTCCGGGCTCGACCCAGGCATCGCCCGAAGCCGGACAGTCACCTCGTGCCCGCTCCGGATCAACTTCTTGAGAAGTTCCTCGAGTGCCCTGAACTCGGTCACGTTGACCATGACACCCGGCGGGATCAACCCACGAGCACGATCCCGCGAGAAGGCCCAGTCCAGCGCCCGCGGTGCATACGGCCGCTGCGGTTTCCCGTCGATCGTCGGTGGTCGCTGGGCGCGGTGTACCTCCCGCAACTCGAGCACAACCTCATCCGGCTGTCCCTTGCGCCCGAACCTCCACTCGGCGCGATTACTCGACTCGTTCGAAGCCACCTGCCCGCTAACCGCACCGTCCCCCGCCACCACCGGCACGCCCGCCACGTAGGTAGGCGGCGTGGTCACGCTCGGCGGAGTGGTTGGCGTGGGCGGGGTGGTTGGCGTGGGCGGAGTGGACTCGGTGGCGGTGGTCGGGCCGCCGGGTGGGGTCGGCGTGGGGCTGTCCGGCGTATGGGTGTGCGGTGGTGACATGTCGTACTCGGTGATGGCGATGCCCTTCGGCCGGAGCAGGCCGGTGGATTCGTCCACCTCGGCCCGGACCGCGAAGTACTCCATCGACCCGTTGTCCAGCGCATCGAGCATCTCCCGGCCGAACTCCACGCTGCCGTTCAGCTCGGGGTCGATGCCCGGACGGACCGGAACCGTCGTCGGCCGCGGACCACCATCGGCGACATGTGCGGCGTACGCAGTGTCATAGGCGGCCGCATAGTGCGCGGCGTACGCGCTCTCATAGTCGGCGGAGAAGTCGACGGCGGAGGCAGCGATCTCTGCCGTGACCCGGGCATGCGCGGCCTCGGCGATGGCGACCGAAGCCTTCTCAGCAGCAATGGAGTCCGCCGGATTGGCCGCGGCGTGAGCAGCCGCGGCATCGGCCTCCGCAGTCAAAGCTGCCGCATGATCGGCGGCGGCCGCGGCCACCGCCACGGAGTCACCGGCCGCAAAAGCCTGGAACGCTTCCTGATAGGTCTTGCCATACGCGGCTTCCGCAGCGACTCGGTGCGGGGCCAGCGCCTGCTCACCGGCTCGATTGACCGCCTTTTCGAGCCTCTTCCCGGTCAGGCCCGTCTCCCGGAGCGCGGTCTTAGCCGCCAGCTTCGCCGGTTTGACGTCCGCGAACCCCTGCTCGAGCCTCGCCTTCTTTGCGGCCTCGGCTGCGTTCTCGGCGTACTCCCTCTGAAACTTTTCGGCCGCGGTGGCTCGGTTCGCAGCGGTCGAGGTGGCGTACTTCGCGGCATAGTCGGCGGCAGTAGGGGCACTGACCTCGACGAGCTGCCACGAGTCGAGGAGGGCGGCTCCCTCGTTCTTCCCGATCATCACCTCGAGGATGGATCTGACGTATTCGCGATGCCCCTGGGCATAACGGAACTGCTCGCCGGGTTCCAGCCGGGCGCCCAGGTCGGCGTTCGGATTCTTGGCCTCGACGATCACGAACCCGAGAATCTTGCGAGTGTCCGGATGGACCCGCGCGTAGACCTGGTCGAAGGTGTCCGCGCCGTCCTCGCGCAGATAGATGCGGTAGATCTTCTCGCCGGGGTGGCGCCCGATCAGCCAGTTCCCCATCGTGCGCGCGAAGTCTTCACCGAACTCGCCGCCCACCATGTCCGGTGACACCGTCTCGACCGGATTCGGACCCCGGGCAGCCTGCTCGATCTGCGCCCGTTCCTGTGCTGACAGGTCGGACCAGGACTCGACCTCGCCGCGAGTGACCCGCACCGGCATCGGCACTGTGGACCGGCCGAACTGCCGGACCCAGCTGTTCACCATGCGCTGGAAGATCTCCATCATGGTGGCCGTGACCTTCAGAACCGGATCGGTGAAGGGGACGTGCTGTACCTCGCCGACCTTCTGCCCCTCGATGACCGTCTCAAGTCTCAGTACGCCGTCGGTCTGCCAGACCCACGGGAGTTTGACCTCGACCTCACCGGTGTCGGTCTCGACCGTGAAGGTCCGCTCGTCCGGCGTGATCTCCCCGAGCCCTCGACGTCCCTGCTGCTTCTTGCCCCCGGTGTAGAACTTGTGCCGCAGCTCCTGCGCCGCCTTGGTCAGGGTTCCGTCGGCGCCCAGCTCGTTCATCCGCGCGATGAGCTCTTGGTGTGCGGCTGCCTGCACAGATCCGGCCGCGGCCACGTCCGCAGCGGTCACCGTCACATCGGCCGCCGGTGGCGCATTGATCGGCGCGGCCGAGTTGTCCGTGGTCGAGTCCGTACTACGGTCGCTCGCGGCATCCAGCGCTCGTCGTACCTCGGCCACATCTCGGAGCCGCTGCAGTCGCTGCTCGGTATCCGGATGCTCGAGATTCAGTTCACCGACGACCTCGCGCATCTTCGCCGCGACGGCCGCCCGCCGCGCCTCACCGTGCTGACCGACCTGGTCCAGCTGGCCGTGCAGCAACAGCAATTCGCCGATCCGCCCCTCCTGATGCGGATTGAACGCGGGCCCCTCGGATGCCTTTGCCGCCCGGCTGTTGAGTTCGCGCACCTCGTGCACAAGGACGCGCGCGATGTCGCCGTCATCAGCCCGATCGGACACGATCACCTTGGCGAACTCGGACTTCCCGTCCGACAGCCGATACGCCCCCGGATGCTGATCGGTGACCTCCCCGACCGAGATCCGCAGGACAAAGGCATCGCCCTCATACGGCGTCACCCTGACGACGACCTCGTCCCCCTCGATCGTCGCCTCGATCCTCCGGACACCGGCGGCGTCCGCCACCTCCTCTTTCTCGACCTCCGCCTTGACCCGCCCCAACACCACCCCACCATCCCGAGCGGCCCCATCAGCAACAAAGCTCTTCAACTTCGCCGCATTGCCATCCACCGGGCCTTCGGCGGCGACTGTCGGCTTCGGAGTCGCGTCGACGACGTCATGAACCTCCTCCGTCGTCGGAGCGCGGTGAGAGTTCGTCTGCACAGGCGCCGTGGTCGTCGGTCCTTGCACAGTGGGCGCAGTATGAGCAGGAGTCATCATCACTGGTGCAGCCGGAACCTGCTCCGTCACCTCTTGATGAGCCTCATTCCCATGCCCTGTTTCCGCCTGCGTCCCATCAACCTGACCAACATCGTGCTGACCACCACCATCCGAGGTGTTATCAGCCGTGTTCTGCCCAGCATGCTGCTGGTCCAACTGCTGAACCTGCTGCTGATCCGCTCGCTGCTGAACCTGCTGCTGATCAGCTTGCTGCTGGACCGGATGCTGATCAGTTTGCTGCGGAGCCTGTTGCTGTTGATTCACCTGCTGCTGGTCGTGGTGTTGCTGGTCGAACCGCTGAGTCGGCTGATCCGCGTTCCCAGGCCGGATCGTCCCATCACCCGGATGCGCTCCCGGATGCACTGCAGCGGGCGGCGCCACCACCGGATCGCCCTGCTGGTTCAGGTCAAGCTGCGAGGTCCCCGTCGGCTGACCGGCTGTCTGTGTCCCGGCGTCCACGGCCGATTGCGTCCCGGGATGCCCGCCCGCCTGTGTCCCGCCAGTCGTCGCCGCGCCTTCCTGCGCGCCGGCCTGGCTTCCGGCTTGGGTCCCACTGCCCTGCGCACTTCCTGGTGCGACGCCCGCGGCGCTCGCGTCAGTGGGCAACTGAGCCGAGGGAGGTGGAGGTGGAGGATTGATATCCGGTGTGAACGTCGAGAAGTCCGCGCCATGCTTGGCGATCAGGTGGTTCGTGGCGACCTGGCTGAACTCGCGCGCCCCCTGCACTCCGTTGGCGCGCAGCGTTCCGTGCGCCCCCGCGCTCAACCAGCCGCTCTCGATACTCTTCCCGTAGTCGCCGATGTTGCCCAGATTCGCCCAGTTGCCGGTCATCACGTCGTTGGCGATCTTGCTCGAGATCGGCGAGCTCAGCGAGTTCGTGCCGAAGGACTCCACAAAGGTCGACGCGTGCCGGCCAATACCTTTGGGCGCCCCGAGCCGGTCCAGCCCTCGCTCGACGATGCGGCCGGCCACGCCGAACGGTTTCCCGATCACGTGCGAGATCGGCTCGCCGGCCGCAGCCCCGCCACCTGCCTGCAGAATCTGGTCCCGGGCGAACTGCGGGTCCTTCTCGAACATGCCGGTCTGCAGCAGTGGACCGATCGTCGTGGTCTCCTCGTCGATCACTTCGGTGACGATGCCCTTGAGGAAAGTCTTCAGGTTGAGGCTCGCGAGCTTCGGAAAGGTTGCAGCGGCCGCCCTGGCGGCGAGACCCTCCAGCAAGCCGGTGACCACCTTGGCGGTGCCCCGCGAGATGAGCCAGCGGGCCAGCGCCCCTGCGGCCCAACCAGCCGGGCCACCGGCTGCGGCCGCAGCATAGAGCGGCAGATTGATCGCGATCTCCCAGACGATCTGCTTCTTGGTGTACTCCACTTGATCGGCGTACGCACGGACCTGCGCGGCGATGTCGTACGCCGACTTCCCGACGTTGCCGGCCCCCTGGGCGCCGGAGAACTTGTTCAAGGAGTGCTCGAACCCCGCGCCCCCGAAGTCAGGCCAGAACTCCTGCACGGTGGCCACTTCGTCGGAGGCGGCCTTGGCGATGTCGTCGGCCAGCTTTCCGAGGTCGTCCCAGCCTTTGGCCAGCTCGTTGCGAAGCCTGTCCTCGTCGGCGTCCGGCCATCCGAAGACGACCTTGAAGCCCTCCACAGCGGCGTGTCCTACCAGGCTCAGCACAAGATCGGAGAAGCCCCATTGGTCCGGGGGCGGCGGCGCGACCGGCATCGCACGCTACGCCCGTGCGGCCCGGTTCAGCTTGTCCCGATACTCCTGGTCGACCCGTTCGTAGTCGGTCGCGTTGGTCCCCATGCTCCCGGCGAGCTGACCCAGTCCGTCGGCGGCTGCGGTCGTCGAGTCCTTCACATCCGTTGCGGGCAGGTTGTAGCCGAGATGGAAGTTGTCGGCGGCCGCGCCAGTGCCGATGGCGGGCTCCGCTGCGACGATCCGCTCGATCACCGCCTTGGCGTCGGTTCCGAACTGCGTCGCTTTCGCCGCCAGCGCGGCACCCGCGGTGCGGATCTGGTCCGTGTCCATCGCCAATTTGTCGTTGATGCTCACCTTTGCCATCAGGCAGACCTTTCCTTGCGGCGGCGGATCTGTTCGAGCACCGGCCCTATCACCAGATCAGCGGTCTCCTCGTCGGCGTCCGGGAGCATCGTCGTGCGCATGACGGCGAAGGCGCGGCGGGTGGCGTCCTCGACAGCACCGGCGAAGGTCTTGGTGATGATCTCTGCGAGTGCTGACGAATCGGGCGTGCGGTAGATGCGTGGATCCAGTTCGAGGCCGACCAGGCCGCCGTCGCCGTCAACCGTGACGGCGACCAGCCCGTCATCGGACTCAGCCCGGCCACGAACGTCCGATGCGGCCCGGCGGGCTGCTTGCAGATCCTCGGCAAGCTTCGTGAAGTCCTCGATCATGCGAGCAGCATGGCCGCGCGCCGATCGTCACGACGTGCGATGTCCGCTTTCTGCCAGCAACCCGAGTGACGCGCGGCCGAACGCGACGATGAAGCGTGGCCAAGCGAATCAGCGCAGTCCTTCTTCTCGCGGTCCTGGCCGGCACGTCGGCGGGCGTTGCCGATGCGGCGCCGCCGGCCGGGCTCTGTACCAATGCCGAACCGGCCCGCCCACCGATCCAACGGTTGCCCTGGGCACAGGAATCTCTGGATCCGACGCGGGTCTGGCCGTTCAGTACCGGTGCCGGAGTCCTGGTCGCGGTCGTCGACAGTGGTGTCGACACCGACCATCCGCAGCTGCACCGGCCGGGCAAGATCGCTGCCGGCGAGGACTTCTTCCAGGTCGGCAAACTCCGCGCGACCTTCGACTGTGATTCGCACGGCACCGCCGTGGCGAGCATCATCGCTGCCGATCCCGCGACCGGGATCGGCTTTCGCGGTCTCGCCCCGCAAGCAGGCATCCTGCCGGTCCGCGTCAGCGAGCGCGGCACCACGGACGGAACCACCAATGAGATCGATCCGCGAGTCCTTGCCCAAGGCATCCGCTATGCGGCCGACCACGGCGCCCGGGTGATCAACCTGTCGCTGGCCGGCCAACGCGACGAGCCCGAGGTCAGGCAGGCGGTCAGCTATGCCCAGCGTCGCGACGCCTTGATCGTCGCGGCCGTCGGGAACGGTCAGCGCGACGGTGACGTCCTGCCTTCCTATCCTGCTTCCTACCCGGGAGTCCTCGGGGTCGGCGCGGTGGACATCAACGGCAAACGCCTGGACAGTTCCCAGATCGGCCCCTATGTCGACCTGGTGGCTCCCGGTGGATCGGTCGTCGGCGCCAGCCGCCGCGGGGGGCACAACTACTACAGCGGAACCAGTTTCGCCGTCCCCTTCGTCTCTGCGACGGCTGCGCTCGTCCGGGCCGCGTGGCCGAAGCTGAGCGCGGCCGAGGTGGCCCGACGGCTGCTGGCCACTGCGGATCCGGCGCCGGGCGGGAGCGGCAGTACGACGTACGGAGCAGGCCTCGTCGACCCGTTTCGGGCCGTCACGGAAGGTCTGAGCGACCAGCGCCCGGGCGCTGTTCCGGTGCTGACGCACCCGCCGGTCGATCAAGCGGCGCTGACGAAAGCAGCGAACGAACGGCGACTGATGTCCACCGCCTGGCAACGGTCCGGCCTGGCCATCGGTGCGGCTCTGCTGAGTCTGCTGATCGCCCTGATCGTACCCGGCGCGCTGCGCCGTCGCTGGCGTCCGGGCCGGCTTCCCGCACCGTCGAACGAACGCCCGCGCGACGATCCGCCCGACCAGCTCTTCCTGCTGCCGGCCCCGCCGGCCGAACGCTGAACGCCGAATGACCCCGGTGCCTGAAGGGCACCGGGGTCATTCGCGCTGACCGGTTGCTCGCCGTCAGACTCAGTAGCGAGCAGCGGCTCGGGCTACGGTGGCGATGTTCTCCATCAGCGCCCCCATGCCGGTCACCCGCAACTGGTTCTGCATCTCCTGCATAGCGAGGGTCACCTGATCCCAAGCGGCGTTCACCTCGGTGAAGCGCCCACCTGCGTTGTCCATCAGGTCCTGCGCGGTCAGGCCGACAGTCTGCAACCACGCATCCTTGTCTGCCATCACCGCGGAGTGGGTCGCCTGGACCTGACCCAGCATCCCTTCGACCGTGCCGAACTCACACTTCTTCATCACCATGGGATTGTCTCCTTGGTTCGCCGACCGATCAGAGCACTCCGCTGAACATCGGTGCCTGGACGGAATTGATCTGACTGGCCAACGTCGCGTCGTTGTTGACGTAGTCGTTCAGATGCATGCCGGTGTCGGCACTCACCTTGTTCAAGGCAACGACCAATTTGGCCATGCCGTCAGCCCAGCTCTGATGGGCAGTGCCGAAGCTGACCGCCTGGTCCATTGCCCAGCCACTGCCGATCACGGCGCCGACATGACTGGTCAGCCTGGTCACGTGACCGTGCAAGCTGTCCGCTGTCGAAGCCGAGATCGTCTGCGCGTGCTGAGCCGACTCGGTCACCATGTGCAACTGGTTCGCGGGATTCGCCATCGTCTTCTCCTCTCCTGCATCGCGGCCGGGCGCCGGCTCTTCCGGGCCGCGGACCGGAGCCGCGACCTGTCCCGCGGCTCGATCCGACGGTAGGCAGCCACCCTCCGGCGCCGTGCCACACGGCACGTTCCTGCCACCAGGTCCCAACCAGGCAACGCGGATCCGACGATCAAGATCTGCCGAACCGAGGAGAGCGAAACATGGCGACGGTCATCGTCAAGCGGCCGGCCCGCCGGCCGGCACCGGACCTGCCGTCCGGCGAACTGTTGCTCGAAGCACCGCCGGAGATCCCGGTACCGAGCGGGCGGCAATGGACGCAGGCCCTGATGATGCTTCCGATGGTGGCGATGATGGGGGCGATGCTGCTCACCTTCTCGAGCAGCCTGAACTCCAGTCTGCGCCTGGTCGTCTACGGCCTCTTCGGCGCGGCGATGCTGGGGATGGTGATCGTCGCCGTCGTGCAAGCCGGTGGCTCCAACAAACGGGAGATGGGCCAGGCCCGCCGGGCCTATCTGCGGCAGCTCGCGCAGCACAGGCTGCGGCTGAACCGCGCGATCGATCGGCAGCGATCGGCCTTGTCCTACGTGCATCCGGCGCCGGAGAGCCTGTGGAGCCTGGCCGCGAGTTACCGTCTCTGGGAACGCCGGCGCGATGACCCCGACTTCGGGGTGGCACGGATCGGGGCCGGCCGGCAGAGCGCTCCGTTGACCCTGGTCCCACCGGACACGCAGCCACTCGAACGGCTCGAGCCGCTGTCCGCCCTGGCGTTGCGGCGGTTCCTGGCAACGTATGCCGAGGTACCCGGCCTGCCACTCGCGATTGCTGTCGGCGGCTTCAGCCGGATCTATGTTCGCGGCGACCGGGTCCGTAGTGTCGGCATGGTTCGCGCCCTGCTGGCCCAGCTCGGAACCTTCCAGGCGCCGGACGACCTTCGCATCGCCATCTGCGCGGGGTCTGCCGAGCAGGCCGACTGGGAGTGGGTGAAGTGGCTGCCCCATGCACTGCACCCGCAGCGGACCGACGCCATCGGCTCGCTGCGGCTGGTCGGTGCCAGCATCACCGCGATCGAGGCGATGCTCGAGGACCTGATCGCATCCCGGCCGCGGTTCGATCCGGAGGTCGATCAGCGCTCGTCCGGTCCGCAGCTGGTGGTGGTGATCGACGGCGGCGAGCTGGCCGGCTCCGATCATCTGATGACCGGCGGCGGCGTGGAGGGCGTGGTGGTGGTCGACCTGACCGGTACGCCGCCGCGCACGGTCGACCCGAGCTGCATCGTGCTCACTATCGATGCTGAAGGCAACTTGTCCAGCGAGACGATGGACGGTGACACCGAACTCGGCGCCGCCGACATCATCGAGCCGGCGGCAGTCGAAGCGCTGGCCCGCCAGCTGGCGCCGCTCCGGCTGACGGCCGGAGTGGTCGGCGAGCAGCCGCTGAGCGCCGAACTCGGCCTGGCAGAGCTGCTCGAGCTAGGCGATCCGTACTCCTTCGATCCCACCTTGACCTGGGTTCAGCGCCCGAACCGGGACCGGCTGCGCCTTCGCTTCGGCATCCGCCCCGACGGAGTACCGATCGAGATCGATCTGAAGGAGTCGGCACAGGACGGAATGGGCCCGCACGGCCTCTTGATCGGCGCCACCGGTTCGGGCAAGAGCGAGCTGCTGCGCACCCTGGTGCTCGGCCTCGCTATCACCCACCCGCCCCGCTCGCTCAACTTCGCCCTCGTCGACTTCAAGGGCGGCGCTACCTTCACCCGGCTGGACCGGCTGCCGCACACCAGCGCGGTGATCACCAACCTGGCCGACGAGTTGCATCTGGTCGACCGGATGACCGACGCGCTGAACGGCGAACTGCTTCGCCGGCAGGAGCTGCTCCGGGCCGCCGGCAACTTCTCCTCGCTGCGCGACTACGAGAAGGCCAGGGTCGCCGGTGCGCCGCTCGACGAAGTGCCGACCCTCCTGGTGATCGTGGACGAGTTCAGCGAACTACTGAGCGCGAAGCCGGACTTCATCGACACCTTCGTCCAGATCGGACGGGTCGGCCGGTCCCTCGGCGTTCACCTGTTGCTGGCAAGCCAGCGCCTGGAAGAAGGCAGACTGCGTGGTCTGGACACTCATCTGTCCTACCGGATAGCGCTGCGGACCTTCTCGGACATGGACAGCCGGACAGTGCTCGGCAACGGCGACGCGTTCACCTTGCCCCGGCCGCCCGGACACGGCTTCCTGAAGTCCGGGACCGAGCCATTGATCCGGTTCCGGTCGGCGTACGTCTCCGGCGTACATCAGCGTCCGACCGCCCAAGGGACCTATCGCACCTACGACGACTCCCTGGAGCTGATGGAGTACTCGACGAACTACCGGGCACCCGTCGTCGACGACGCCGGCGAACAGCAGCGCCCCGACGAGGTGAACGACGACACGATCGGCGAAAGCCTGCTGGACATCCTCGTCGATCAGCTCGAAGGCCACGGCGATCCCGCGCATCAGGTCTGGCTGCCGCCGCTCGACGAGTCGCCCGCGATCGGAGACCTGTACTCCGGACCGGTGGTCGACCCGGCGCGCGGACTCACCACCAGTGAGCCGACGTTGCGGGGATCGCTGCAGGCGGTCGTCGGAATCGTCGACCGCCCACTCGAACAGCGCCGGGACCCGCTGGTACTGGACCTCTCCGCCGGTGCAGGCCATGTGGTGGTGATCGGTGGTCCGCAGAGCGGCAAGAGCACGGTGGTCCAGTCGATCATCACCAGCCTGGCGCTGACACACACCCCGGCCGAGGTGCAGTTCTACTGCCTGGATTTCGGCGGCGGCTCCCTCGGCCCACTACGGCAGCTTCCCCACGTAGGCGGCGTCGCCGGCCGGCAGAGCATCGGCGCCGTACGGCGCACCGTGGCTGAGGTCTCGGGTCTGCTGGCCCAGCGGGAACGGCAGTTCGCCGCCCAGGAGATCGACAGCATGGCGACCTACCGGCGCCGTCGTGCGGCCGGGGAGTTCCCCGCCGATCCGTTCGGTGACGTGTTCCTGGTGATCGACGGCTGGGGCACCCTGCGCAGCGACTTCGAGGACCTGGAGATGTCGATCGCCGATCTGGCCGCGCGCGGACTCTCGTACGGCGTCCACATCGTGCTGACCTGTGCCCGGTCCTACGAGCTCCGGCTGAACATCCGCGATCTGCTCGGCACCAGGCTGGAGCTCAAGCTCGGTGATCCCATCGACTCGATGGTGGATCGGATGGCGGCCCTCGCCGTACCGGCGAACCGTCCGGGCCGCGGGATCACGGAGTCCAGGCACCAGATGCTGATCGGGTTGCCGCATCTGACCGACCGGTCCGACGCCGGTGTCGACGAAGGCGGCCGCAGTTCGGCTGCGGCCGGCGTGGCAGAACTCGTAGCGGCCGTCGCCGAGGCCTGGTCCGGTGACCGCGCACCCGCCGTACGGTTGCTACCAGCAACCTTTCCGTACGCCAGCCTGCCGGCCAAGGATCGCCGTGACGGCACCGGGCACCGGCTCGCGATCGGACTGTCCGAGCAGGATCTCGGTCCGATCGAACTGGACTTCGCGACCGAGCCGCACCTGCTGATGTTCGGCGATGCCGAGTCCGGGAAGTCGAACTTCCTGCGGGTGCTGGCGTCCCGGATCGTCGCGAGCTACCCACCCGAGCAGGCCAGGATCCTCCTGGTCGACCACCGGCGCACCCTGCTCGGCGAGATCAGCACGCCGCATCTGATCGGTTACGGGACCGATCGGCCGAGTACGGCACATCTGATGTCGGAGGCGGCCAGATCGATGACGGAACGGCTGCCACCAGCCGATATCACTCCGGACCAACTCCGGAAGCGGACCTGGTGGGAAGGACCCGAGCTGTTCGTCCTGGTGGACGACTACGACCTGGTCGTCACTCAGCTGGAGAACCCGTTCCTGCCGCTGCTCGACTTCGTTCAGCACGGTCGCGACATCGGCTTCCACCTGGTCGTCACCCGCCGGATGAACGGCGCCGGGCGGTCACTCTACGAGCCTTTCATCGCGCGGATGCGGGATGTCGGCACACCGGGCGTGCTGTTGTCCGGCGACAAGATGGAAGGTCCGCTGCTGGGCGGCATCAAGCCCGAGATCTTCCCACCCGGCCGAGGCCGGCTGATCCGGCATCGCGGTGAACCGCAACTGATCCAGCTGGCCTGGCGCCCACCGAACGAGGAGGAAGCCTGACCGACCAGATCATCCGACCAACCGCACCGCCGGGCCGCCGTCATCGGCAGCCTGTCCGACCGATGGGAGAAAGAGATGGGTAGCGACAAGATGGCCGGGGAAACCGACCAGATCAGGAACTCGGCCGACGTCATCACTGCAGGGAAACCCACCGTACCGAAGTGGGACTACCCCAAGGTCACAGCGGAGACCTTGGGGGCTGTCGCGAAGATGCTCGCCGCCGTCCAGGCCAGCATCCAGCGCGGGACCGGATTCGCCGCGCAGGTGAGCACCGGGATGGACTCGTTCGCCCAGATCAACCGGGCCTGCGCAGACGACTACGACAACAACGACGCCACTGGCGCCGCAAGGATTTCGAGCACGGTGGCTACCACCGCCGACCAGCGTTCGATGGTCACTCAGGTCAAGGGCGAACGCGGCTTCTGGGCCGGGGTCAAGGGCTATTGGGGTAGCAACGACGAGAAATACCACCTGCCTCCCGCCGTGACACCGGTCAACTGAGAGGAGACTCCCGATGTACAGCAGTGCTGACCTCGAAAAGTTGCTGACCGCACTCGACAAAGAAGCCAAACCGGCGGTCTCCGTCGCGAAGAGTTTCACCGGTTGGTGGACAGGACTGGTCGGCGCCCTCAACGGCGCCGAGTCGGCCCTGGCCGCTGCCCGCAATCGCCTACGACCCGACAACTGGGACGACGACGCGGGGAACGCGTTCGACGTGCGCTGGAAGATGGCAGACGACTCGTTGAAACCGTGGACCGCCTCGGCGGCACCGAAGCCCGCAGTCACGGATGGACTGGACCAGAAGGTCGTCGACACCCGGGTCCTGCTGGTCAAGGCGATCGAAGATGCCAAAGCGGCCGAAGCCGCCCAGGCGGCCGGAACGACCCAGCAGTACAACGCGAACGGCCAGGAGCCGATCGCCGCGGCCAACGATTCGGCCAAGGCCTTCATCGCGTCCTGGAAGGCGATGCTGGAGACATTCCTGGACGTCGGGGCCACGATCGGTGCCGTACCGCCCAATGTCGGGTGGAACGGCCCGACGGGTGACACCACCGGTCTGCCTGCGAATGCGAACAAGGCGCCTGGCAACAACTCGCGGGCGGCGTCTCCGGGCGGTCCGACTGCGAACGCACCGGCGGACTCCTCAGCCGCTCAGGACCAAGCGGCCGACGATGCAGGAGCGGAGACCGGTGCCGATCCGGGGGCCGCCGACCAGGCCGGTGCTGACGCCGGTGGCGACACCGGCACCGCGTTGGAGCCTGGGACAGGACTGGCAGGGCTGCCCAACACACCGCTACCGATCACACCGATACCGCCGAGCGGCCCGGTGAACCTGCCGGGAGCCCACACGCCACCTCAGCTTCCGCTGATCCCGCCGCCGGGCGGCATCCCCTACCCGCCCGGCACGCCGTTGCCGTCAGCAACGAAACTTCCGAAGGGAGCAGGCCTCGGCAAGTCCGTGCTCGGGGGCGGCGGCGGTCGTGGCGCGCTCGGACTGGGGAAGCAGCACCTGCCTGATTTCAGTGGCGGAACAACCGGGGATGGTGCCACCGGGCCGGCCCAGGCAGCGCGGCAGATGAACAGTCGCGCGCTGCCGACCACGCCACAACCGCCGACGGCTGCGGCGCCACCCGGTTCGACGACGCCGACCGGTACGCCGGCCAGCTCGACCCCACCGCCGATGATGCCGCCCGGGGCGATGGGATCGGGGAACGGCAAGCCGAAACCCGGAACGGCGACTCCGGTCGTCCAGGGCAGAGGCAGGTCGCAGAACCGGTTGCCCGGCGTACCGCCCAAGCTGCGGGGCAGGACGGGGAAGTCCGACGCAGCCAACAGTCTCGCGTCGTTCGGGGCACCGGCAGCGGCCGCCCGTCGGCGGAAGGCCGAGGAGAAGGAGCAGGTCGATACCGTGCAGTTGCTGGACGAGGAACTCTGGACCGTCCAGGATGCACCGGCGCCGCCCGCGGTCAAGCACGGCGGCCTCAGCAGCCGCTGACCGGCCGACAGTAGTAAGGCCCACCGTCCGATCGGACGGTGGGCCTTACTATGTCTCCAGGATGGACGGTCAGCGCAGCGCTGGTGCGGCCGGTTGCTTGCTCGCAGAGGCCGGAGCCAGACCGCTGCCGAGCGGAATCCGGGCCACCAGATTGGCCGGCATCCGGATCGGCCGGGCGCCGGCGAAGCCAAGGATGCCCTGGACGTCCGGGCCGGCCAGGGGATACGCGACGCCGAGATCGCTGACCAGGACCGTGGTGCCGGCCGGCGCCTGTGCAGATGTCATCGTCTCCACCAGCGCAGCTCTGCCCGGAGAGATCACGACCCGGTCGGCCAGCGGCGTGCCGCGACCGGTTCGGGAGACGGTGGTGGCGAGATCGTCCCGCGGCGGCATCGTCACATCGACGGCCAGCTGCGGCACGTCGCGCCCAGGGGCGAAGACCGCGCACAAGGACGACCCGCTGGTCCGCGGACCAGCGAACTCGGGTCGTTCGGCCGGCAGCTGCGCAGGGCCGGCCAACGGTGTCGCGCCTTGGCGCGCCTGCCCGGCCGCGACCAGCCCGATCGGAACGGCGGTCGGCTGCTTGCCTTGGTAGGCCCTGGCCGTCGGCGCAAAAGCGCGCTGGATGTCGTACTGCAACGGCGTGATCGGAACCAGCCGGTCGGACTCGGCCAGGTAGTACTGGCTGACGTCGTCCGACGCCCTCATCACCAGCAGTTGGCCGTTCCGCAGCGAGCTCAGGCCGGGAACGGCCTTCGACGGCTGGCCGAGTTTCGCGACCTGGATCGGGCGCAGCGCGTCGCCGGCCGGCAGCCCGTCGATGAGCTCGACCCCGACCGTTGCCCAGGGCTCCGATCTCAGCGCGAGCCCCACCGTCACAGTGTCCGTACTACGGATCTGGTGCCGGAAGCCGTTCCACAACAAGTACTGATCGCCGGTCTCGGCGACGGCGACCAGCAACGCCTCATCTGCGAGCACCCGGCCCGCCGTAGGAGCCTGACCGACCATCAGCACCGATTCGTCCACCGACGCGCCGGTCTGGTCCTTGGCCGGCTCCGAACACAGTGACCACGGTCCGCCGAGCAATCCCTTGGCGGACGGCAACGAATCCGGCGCGTCGGCGATACCGACCCTGGGTCCCCGCGGCACGCCGGCCAGCGACTTGCTCGAGACATTCATCAACGGGGCGTAACTGCCCTTGGCGAGCAGCGCCGAGACGTAGTTGGCGGTCGGATGCAGCCGCCCGTCGACGTACACGAAGCGGGTGCCGGTCTCCTTCTCCACGATGATCGACTCGCCGTTGCGCCAAGCAGTCTTGCCGCCGGGGACGATCAGGCCGTAGACCGCGAAACCCGCCAGCACGAGGAGTGCCAGCCCGATACTGCCGAAGGCGGCGCCGAGCGGCTTGCGGAACGGCGGCTGCTCGGGATCCGACTCCCGCAGTACGAGAGCCGACACCACTCGCTGGACGAGGAACTGGTGGGACTGCAGTTGATCTCGGCGGTTCGCCATCTCAGCCTCCGAATCCGCGGACGACGGAGTACAGGTCCAGCACCGCGCAGCACAGCGGGATCACCGCCAGGATGACAAGGATCTCCAGCAGTTCGGCGTACCGGCTCAGGTAGGGACTCAGCGGTTTCGTACTCGCGAGCATTCCTATGACGATCACCAGGGCGGCAACCGCCAGCAGGATCAGCCCAGCGGTGGGTGTCGCCATCAGCGGACCTACCGCCAGCGCAGTCAGTCCGCCGACTCCGACCGCCATCATGCCGAGCCGGTGGCGGATCACGGGGTACAGCCGGGCACGGAGGAGGAAGCCGATCGAGAGCAGAGCGACGTACCAGCAGACCGCCCGGCCGCCGGAGCGAACCAGGACGATCTCGCTGCCGATGCCGATCACGGCCGTCGCGAGCAGCAGTCCGGTGAGGAAGGCATCCGCCCGGACGACCGCCAGATAGACGAGCCGGCGCGGAGTCTGTGCTTCGTCGCGCACCAGATCCGCCGTACTCCGCGGCAGTACCGGCATCGGCACCCGGCCCAGCCGGATCGAGAGCGCCCCGAACGTCGGCGAGAAGGCCAGCAGACCGCCCGCGAGGATCGCGGCCGACTCGTGCGGGTCCAGCGAATCCCAGCCGGCCAACCAGCCTCCGATCAGGCCGAGGACCCCGGTCACGATCGCCGCGGCGAACAAGGCGGGCCGGTCGGCGATCCCGGCCAGGCCGAGGATTCCGGTGAGCAGCAACACCGCCGAGGCCAGCAGGAGGTCCGGGGTACCTACCGAGGTCAGGCCACCGGTCCCGGTCAGCATCAATCCGCCACCGGCCGCCGCGAAGACCAGGGCCGAGCCGCCCAGCATGCTTCCTGCTGAGGCGTCACCGAGCGCCCTCGACAGCAAGGTGCCCACCGCCAGCAGAATCGCTGCCACGCCGAGGAACCAGCCGGCCGACGACGACGGCGGTTGCTGCCGGAGTCCGTCGACCAGGACCAGTAGGAGGCCGAGGCCGCCAAGGGCCAGACCTGCTGCTCTTGTGGTGCGCGGCGCCCAGAGGCGACCGGTCCGGCCGGCGCCGTTGGCGATGGCGTCTACTACGTCGTCGTATTCGAGTTCGGGCCAGTCGATGGTTCGCTCGACGAGGTGGAGGATCTCGCCGTCGCGGATTCGTTGCTGGGCCAGGGTTTGGCCGAGCGCCAAGGGGGTGCCGTCGGCTCGGCGGAGGAGCCAGCCGCCGGCCCCGACGCCGTCGTCGGCGAGGTGTTCGCCGGCGGCGCGGAGCAGGGTCGGGACCGTTTCCGCTACTGCTGAGTGTTCGGGCAGGGCCACGTCGATGCGGCGGGTCGGGGCCGCGACGGTGACCCTGACCAGGCCCGTCATCCTCATCTGTCCGCTCCTGTTCGCTGAAGTCGTTGCCGTCAGCGTGCCGGAGGGCGCCGACGTACGGCGGTGTGCGGCAGCTACCGGACACCGGCTGCGGAGACCGGCGGCGCCTTCCTACGCTCAGGAAGAAGTCGAGCGGACGGAGGAAGCCGGTGCGGACGGACGATGCGTTGCTGATGCCCGTTGGGCATGATCTCGGGGTGCTCTTTCCCGAGCCGGGGTCCGATCGGCATCGGCAGCAGGTTCGGCTGGGGGCCGAGGTGATCGAGCTCGAGGATCGCGACTACGCGGTCTGGTTGCTCGCCCACGGCACTGGTGGCGACAACCGGCCGCGGCTCGGCTCGCTGGCAGCCACCGCGCACGAGCTGGGGCTGGACGGCATCGAGTTGACGGTGAAGCGGTTTCTCAACGACGGGTTGCTGGTCGCTGTCGAACCCGGGGAGGCGCAGGCGGTCGAATTCGCCGAGCGGCATCAGTTGGTGCCGTTGATGCTGGGGCTGGGCGGTACGCCGGAGAGCCCCGGGATGCAGCGGATCGGCTTGCTGGGTCAGCCGGTCGTCGAGGTGTCGAACGCCCTGTACGACGTGTGGGCGTGGACCCGGCTGGCTCCGGAGTTGTGGACCGGGTGCCAGGACGCGGCGACGGTGGCTCAGCACGTCGGGGTGACGAATCCCGAGGAGATCGATCCGCACCAGGTGCTGGCCGGCGTACTGCAGAACGTTCACGCGCTGCTCTGTGTCAGAGCGGCGTACTTCGATCGGAGGGTTCGATGAGCGGCACGGTGTTCCCGATCGGCCACTACGGCGGCACCAGGGCCGGTGCCGACGGCGAGTCCGTGCATGCCGTTCGAGTCGGCTGGCAGCAGTACCGGTTGAGCGAGGACGCGTTCACCGTCTGGGTGCTGGCGCATGGAACACCCGAGATCGGCAAAGGCCGGCTGACCGTCGAGGACATCCTGCTGCAGGCTGCGGAGATCCCCGACGCAGGCACTCAGCTGGAGGAGCTGGTGACGCAGGGAGCACTCACCGTCGTAACGGATCGCCCTGACGAGGCGACCGCGTTCGCCAAGCAGCACCGGCTGGACGTGCTGTTCGTGGGGCTGGGGAACGCACCCGATCGACCGGACGGGCACGCGGTCGGCGTACCAGGTCTGGGAGCGGCCGCTGTACTGGATCCGGACTGCTACGAGTTGTGGCAATGGGGTTCGGTGGCGCCGACGCTGTGGCACAGCTGTGAGGTCCGCGCGGCCGTCACGTCCGACCTCGGCCGGGAACAGGGGCCTCTCGATGCACTGGGCGAGATCCTCGGCGATCTGCGGTATCTCCTGGCACACGGCTGTGCCTACCTGGATCTCGCAGACGTCGGCTGAGGCCGGGTGCGAAGATGAGTGCTGCGATGGCCTCGATTCCTTATGACGCGTTGATGCACCGGACCAGCGGACCGGTCGCCGAGATCTTTCTGCTGCCCGGGGAGCGGACTCGGGTGGTCAAGGTTTATCCGCAGGCGCTCGATCGGCGGACGTTCAATGGGGTGGAGGTTGAGCAGGCGCGGTTGGCGGGGTTGCGGGCGGCGGGGTCGGTTGTGCTGGTGGAGGGGTATGACGAGCTGCCGGACGGGCGGACCGGGTTGCGGATGGAGTTCTGTCCGCAGGGGTTGCCGGAGCTGGTGGCGGGTGGGCCGTTGCCGATCGGGGATGTTCTGGTGCTGGGGCAGATTCTGGCCTCGGTGCTGGCGCAGGCGCATGAGATCGGCTTGGTGCACGGCGGTCTGACGCCGGCGAACGTGTTGGAGCGAGCCTCGGGCCAACCCGCTCTGAGCGACTTCGGGGTGAGTCTGCGGCTGCGGTTCCCACGGGATTTGATGGCTGACGCGGCGTACACGGCGCCCGAAGTACTGCGGGACGGCGAGTTGTCCGAGCAGGCCGATGTGTATGGTCTCGGCGCGGTGCTCTACCTCGCTCTGGTCGGCCATTCTCCCTTCCCGGCAAGGACCGGTGAGACGCCGGACGACGTCGTACTGCGGGTGCTTCGCGAGGCTGCTCCGGCTGTCTCCGGGCGGGACGTGCCGGCGGCATTCAGTGAGTTGCTGGGCCGGATGCTGGCCAAGGAACCAACCGAACGACCGGAGGCCGTCGAGGTCGTGGCGGTGCTGGAAGCCCTTCTGTTGCAGGGGGACGGGGCCACCGCGGACGAGTTCGACTTCGATGATTTCCGGGACGAGTTGGCGGCGGCCAGGGTGGCTGAAGTTGCGCCACTGCTGCCGACGCCGGTTGTGAAGACGCCGCGGACGAGGAAGGCGCCGTCCAAAGGGCTGGTGATTGGGGCAGCGGCGGTGGTGGCTCTGCTCGCTGTTGCGGTGCCGGTGATGTTCGGTCGCGAGAAGCAGCAAAGTGAGCCACAGCAGAACAACACCAGTACTTCTACTCCTTCGGCGGCGCCCAGTACGCCGGCCGTCGAGCTGAATCTCCTGCCACCAAAGGACAACGGCACCTCGGTCTCATTGCAGTGGATGAGCTCCAAGCCGCTCACGTACGCCGTGTACGTCGCCGAACAAGGCGGTAAAGGCGCCCAGACCAGCTACAAAGGCAGCGGCACCTCGTTGACCGTGAACGTCGTTCCCGGCCTCAAGTACTGCTTCGAGGTCCAGGGCACCGACGGCCACGCCATCTACATGAGCAAGCCCCTCCCCATCCGCGGCGCCACCTGCGACAGCTGATCAGCTACGGCGAGGGAAGAGGGTGCCAAGTTCCAGGGCAGCCTGGAAGCGTTCCACCAAAGGCCGCGTGCGAAGGCCGCGGCAAACCTCGCGAACACCGTGCCAGGCGAGATCGGTGGTTTCGACCGAGCTCGGCCCGCCCGACCAGAGCGCCTGATCCACCGACCTGGCGACGACGGCAAGGCCGGCCTGCGCACGGGGATCTGCCACCTCAGCGGAGGCCAGCGCGAGGTCCCGGACAGTCATTCCAGACGTTACCGGTACGCCGTGCGCCCGGAGCCGGTCCCTCGCCTCAGCCCAGGCGCCGACAACAGCGGCGTTGCCTGTACGTCGCTTGCGCCGAAAGGCTCGGATGCGCTTCAACAGCGGTACGCCGAGCAGCCAGAGCACCAGCAGCGAGGCCGAGACGACGAAGATCCCCAGCACCGGAACCTTGATGCCGTCCCAGCCGCGGTCCGTGCTGTTCTCCTTCGGCGCCGGCGCGACCTCAGGATCCTCGATCTTGCTGGCCGGCGGCACCTCCGCGCGAGCCTGGTCGGTCACATCCGCCTCACTGCCCGGTACGGCGCTCTGCTGCGAATCGGCTTGCCCTGCAGGATCGAGCGGCCACCAGCCAACACCCTCGACAGCGACCTCCGGCCAGGCGAGGGCGTCGCGATTGCGCACCGTGGACCAGCCACCCGCGTCCTTTCCTGCTGGCGCCCGGAAGCCCACCACCAAGCGGGCCGGGATGCCGACGGACCGCGCGAGCGCGACGTACCCCGCGGCGAACTGCTCGCTCGTCCCCGGCTTGTCGTCAACCAGGAAATCCCGCAGCTGCGGCCAACTGTGCCCGGTCGGCAACGGATCACCGACGGCCAGCTTGTACCGCTTCCGCATGTACGCCTCCAGCGCCAGCGCCGTCGCGAAAGTGGCTCGTTTTCCCGCGACCGCGTCGTCAGCGATCGAGAACACCTCGGCCGGTACGTCGCCGATGTCGCCGAGCCCGCTAGCCGGATCCGCCTCGATCCCGGCACGGAGCAGGAACTTCGCGTCCACGGTCGGCTTCGACCAGGTCAGCTCGTACTTCGCAGGCGCACCGGCCGCGACCAGTGTGCCGCCGATCGGTTCGATCCTCGGTTCGGCGACGCCACTCAGCTTGCGCGGCAGGAGTTGGCCCGGCAACCAAGGTCCGTCCAGACCGGTCAGCTCGACCTCGGCATGCTCGGGCGTCACCGGGACGGTGACGTCGGCATCGGTCGGCAGCGTCGAACCCATCCGCAAGATCGGGTTGCTCGTACTCCAGTTCGCGCCGTCGAAGTCGTCCAGCGCCACCTGCCGCCAACGGCCGACGGGTCCAGCCGCCTTGTACCGGAACACCACCTTGTCCTGATTCCGCTTGTCGAGCCTGGCCGCCAACTCGTCGAGCGGATTGGCCACCGGCCTCGACGGCGCCGACGTACTCTGCACCTGCTGCAACGTGTACGGGCGTCGACCGACGGGATCGACCGCGCTCACCACAGCTCCGGTCACCACCGCCACGACGGCCAGCAGCGCGGCTGCGAGAACCGGCCGACGGCGAGAGTTTCCCACTCTGTCCGGCAAGAGCAGTCCCGCCACGACGAGGCCGTAGCCGAGGGCAACCAGTACCGCGTTCAGCCCGGTCAGCGCGATGTACAGCTGACTCACGCCGACCACGATGAGGCTCGGCAGCACGGCGACCAGCGGCGGCGTACGGTCCAGGAACTCGACAGCCAGCAGGCAGGCGATCAGTACCAGCAGCGGAACGAACAGCACCAGATCCGGATCAGGTCGGGCCGGCCAGGTGGACTCCAGCGTCAGGTGCCACGAGGTCAGACCGTGCCCCAGCGCACGGATCGAAGTAGGCGTCGGAAGACCTGCCACGGTAGTTGCTATCAGCACCGTTTCGATGATCGCCAGCAGTCCGGCCAGTGCGACGAGGAACGGACGCCAGACAGTCAGTGCAGGCTTGTAGCGGCAAAGCTCGGTGATGGCATAGACGGTCAGGCAGACCGCAGCGACCGGAAGCACCAGAGATCGCACGGTGAAGACCGGCCCGAAGCAGAGCCCGGCAATCAAGGCGCCGAGCAATGCGGCGACCGTACGTCGGCGGGTGTTCATCCGATCACGCCCGTCCACTGCTGCAACGCCTCGGTCGCGTCGGCGGCCAAGATGACGCGAGCGCCGAGGATCGGGGCGACACCGTGCACCGGTCCGAGTCCGAGAACGGTCACCGAGCTGTAGCGCACCAGTAGCGGGGCGAGATCGCCGGCCGTTCCCCGGGCGCCGGTCACGACGACGATCGCGCCGCCACTCGACGAGCCAGTAGTGAGCGCCTTGGGCAACAAACCGGACCGGTCGTCGCTTTGCTCGACGACACAGAGCTCATCCAGGAACAACCGCGAGGCCATGGCACCACCCGGTGCGGCGAGATCGGTGCCGGCCGAGGTCAACAGCCGGCAGCGGTGTCCGGCCATCGACGCTGCGAAAAGCACCGAGGCAGCTACCTCGACGGCTTCTTCAAAGGTTGCAGCGGGCAACGGCTCCGTTCGGGTGTCCAGCAGCACGGTCAGGCGAGGCTGGTCCGGGTCGACGAAGTCACGCACCATCAACTGCCCGGTCCGCGCGGTCGCCTTCCAGTGCAGGTGCCTGACCTCGTCCCCGACGACGTACGGCCGGACATCGCGAAGGTCCGCGGATCCGCGCAGCGAGTCGTCGGCGGTCCGGCCGACGTGGTGGTGGCGTGGCCGGCCGGCCACCACTGTCCGGGTCGGATGCCGCTTCGGATGCACCCAGAGGGTCGCCGTTTCGCCGGTGGGCAGGCGGTTCCGGGCCAGGCCGAGCGGATCGCGGCGCTCGAGCGTCAACGGCCCGACCTCGATCCGGCCGCGCCGCGACGTCGGCAGTTCATACCGGTACGTCGCTTCGCTGTCCGGCCCGAGTCGCCGGATCCGGACCTGCTGGCGTTCCGTGCCGGCCGAGTCGTGAGCGTCGAACGCGGGCTGCCAACTCGATCCGGTGTTGCGGACCCGCAAGGTCGCCAGCGCGGCCCGGCCGCGTTCGACCCGATCGGGGGTGAGCCCACGCTGGACCGAGACCTTGGGACCCCGGACCGTCAGCAGTACCGCGGCCAGCACCGCCCCCAGTCCGAGCCCACCAAGGGCTCTGAACACGGGATAGCCGCCGAGCTCGCCCAGGCCGTACGCCGCCCCGGCCGAGACCAGCACGGCAATCCCGCGACCGGTCAGACGCACAACCTCACTCCGTCCAGGTCACGTGGTTCGATTCCTTGTCATCAGGTCCGCTCATGACGACCCAGACGTCGCCGCCCGTGTCGTCGTTGTAGAACTTGTTGACCGTGATGGCCCCGTTCGCATCTGTGGTGAGCGGCTCAGGACCTTCCGGGTGCAGCGCCCCGAAGTTGCTCGTGTAGCCCTGGAAGTAGTAGGTGGTGTTCGGACGGAAGTTCCGGACCTTGATGTGGATGTAGTAGCAGCCGCCGGTGCAGGTGTCGTCCTCGCCGTCGAAGCGCGGTCCCTGGCTGATCGTGAGCGTGCCTTGCTGTGCAGGAGCCTTCGGGGTGGCGCTCACTGTGGCGATCTTGCCCGTCATCACACCGTTCGGACCCGACGTGACCACCACTACGGCGAACGTGTAGGTCTTGCCGTTCGTCAGCCCGGTCCACTTGTAGCTGGTGCCAGTGGTGTTCTTCGCAGTGCCGTTCTGGCTGATCCCGTACCGAACCAGCTTCCCGCCGTTCAGGTTCGGCCGTCGCCACGACAGCGTGACCGCGCCCGAAGATGCCTTCGCCCGCAAGCTGAGCACGGCATCCGCCGGACTGACCGCGGCCGCCGGAGTGGCAGCATCGGAGGCGCCCGGGCCGGTGCCGACGCGGTTCACCGCACGAACGGTGAACGTGTACGCCGTACCGTTGGTCAGCCCGGTCGCCGTGATCTTCCGGGTCGACCCGCTGACGGTCTTGCTCCCACCGGCCCACGACACGACGTACGACGTGATCTGGGCACCGTTGGAAGCGGCCGCACCCCAGCTGACTGTGGCAGCACCGGTTCCGGCGGTCGCGGAGACCTTGCTGGGTGCGCCCGGCCGGCTGGCGGAGACCGTCGGTTTGTCCGGCGGCGGCTTGACCGGGCGATCCGGCCGATCGTCCTCCGGCTGAACCGGGTCGGTCGTGCGCGGCGGCTCCACCGGCTTGGTCGGCACCGGCTGATCCGGCTTCGGCTGATCGGGCTTCGGCTGGTCCGGCTTGGGCTGGTCAGGTTTGGGCTGATCCGGCTTCGGCTGGTCCGGCTTCGGGTTGTCGCCCGGCTTCTTCACCGGTCCCTGGACCTCGACCTGCGTCACCTGACCGTCGTCGTCGACAACCATCGTGTGCTCGCCGCCGACACTGTCCACATACAGCCGTGAATCGCTGCCACGGAACAACCCTGGCCGCGCGTCCGGCCCCGCCTTGGTGTTCTTCGAAGGCGCCGGGATCTGACTGGCCGCCTGCTGCTTCCCCTCCCGGTCCAGGGTGATCAGCTTCGAGTGCGTGGAGTCGATCAGCGCAACCCCGTTGCCGGACGATGCGATCTGGTCGAACCGCCCAGGACCGAGTTCCTTGACGACCGGCCTGACCGGCGGCTTGGCCGAGGTCAACGCGGATGCGTCGACCAGCTGCAGCAGGTTCTTCTTCGGATCCAGGATCGCGACCTGGCCGGCCACGTCGTTCGTCGCGACGATCGAGGCGGGCGACAACTGCAGGCTGGTCAATGGAACGACCCGTCCGAAGCCGTCATCGCCGACACTCCGCATTTCCTTGGCAGTCGTGTCGACGAAGACCGCCTGATCCCCAACCAGGGTCAGCGAACCGAGGTGGCCGACCGGAAGCCGCGCAGTACAGGTCAGGCGGTTGGCGACGAGCGAAAGCTGGCACAGCTGGCTGCTGGCGAGGTTGTGCACCCAGAGCGTTCCGCCGGTAGTGACCACCGGTTGGCCCAGCCGGCCACCGGCTGAAACCACCACGGGATTCTGGCCGAAGCGCTGGATGCTGCCGGCCTCCCGATACACGGCGTACGCCGCAGGCCCGGCCTCCAGGCCGACCGGCCGTTCGTCGGTCGGCGCCGGGAGCGGGTCGGACACCTTCAGGTCCGACTTGCCCCACTCGGTGACGCTGCCGTCGGCGAGCATGAAGCCGCTCTTGTCGGTCTCGACCACCTGGGTGTTCGGCCCGCCGCCGGGCACGTGCACCTGGCCGTCGACGTTCTTGGTCTCACCGTTGACGTGGAAGACGGTGCCGAGCGTGCTGTTGTAGATCGAGTGCCCGGACCGGAAGAACTGCGCTCCGGTCGCACCGCTACTCGCACCGGTGACGGCCAGCGCGGTCACCACCATGCAGACGGCAACTACTCCACCGAGACCGGCCCGGCCGCGCCAACCGCCTGCCTCGTCGCCCTGCCCGACGGCGATCCGCCGCATTGTCTTGAGGAGATTCATGATGGCTCTCAGACCGCGCCGAGGCTGGCCGTCGGGGCCGTCGTCGCGGCGAGGACCTCGTCGACGACCGAGGACGGGGGCCGCTGGCTGAGTTCGGCATCCGGCGTCAGGATCAGGCGGTGGGCCAGCACCGGCTGGGCCACCTGCTTGATGTCGTCCGGCGTGGTGAAGGCCCGGCCGTCGGTCGCCGCGTACGCACGGGCCGCGCGGACCAGCGCGATGCTGCCACGCGGGCTCGCGCCGTACCGGACAGCGGTGTGCTCTCGCGTCGCGGCGGCCAGCTTCACGGCGTACGAGCTGATCGCGGGGTCGACGTGCACCGACCGGACCGCCGCGATCGCGTTCCGCAGGGCCGGTACGTCGATCACCGGGCTGAGCGAGTCGGGCCCGATCCGGCCGGTGTCCCCGAGGACGATCCGTACTTCGGCGTCGTGGTCGGGGTAGCCGATCTCGATCCGCATCAGGAACCGGTCGAGCTGGGCCTCGGGCAGCCGGTAGGTGCCCTCCATCTCGATCGGGTTCTGGGTGCCGATCACCAGGAACGGGTCCGGTACGGCGCGGGTGATCGAGTCGACGGTGACCCGGCGCTCGGCCATCACCTCGAGCAACGCCGACTGCGTCTTCGGCGTACCCCGGTTGATCTCGTCGGCGACCACCACGTTGGCGAAGATGCCACCCGGGTGGAACTCGAACGCCTGGTTGCCCTGGTGGTAGACCATCACGCCGGTGATGTCACCGGGCAGCAGGTCGGGGGTGAACTGGATCCGGTTCCAGGTCGCGTCGATGCTGCGCGCGATGCACCGGGCCAGCGTGGTCTTGCCGAGCCCCGGGACATCCTCGATCAGCAGATGTCCCTCGGCGAACAGCGCGGTCAGCGCCAGCCGGATCACCTCCGGCTTGCCATGGATCACCTTCTGCAGGTTGTCCGCGACCAGTCGGTACGCCTCGCCCGGCGGGATGGTGGCACTCATCTGTTACTCCGAACGCGTGAGGGGCTGCTCACATCGGAGGCTAAGTCAGCGCCGGTACAGCCGTCGTCCAGATCTGGTACAGACCGTGACGGAGCGATAGCAGCAGAGGGAAAACCTTCGCGAAATCAGGGCATCGGTACGGCGGGTAGGCGGAACTCGAAGATCGCGCCGCCCTCGTCGGCGTTGTAGACCCGCAGGTCACCGCCATGGGACAACGCGACCCAGCGGACGATCGACAGGCCGAGCCCGGACGATCCGGCGCCGCTGGTGAAGCGCTCGAAGAGCTCGTCACCGAGCGCCGGGTCGACACCAGGTCCTTGGTCGGCAACGGTCACCCGGCCGTCCGCGACCGTCACGGTGACGATCGCTTCGCCGGTCGGCCCGCGACCGTGCCGGAGCGCGTTGTCGAGAAGGTTGCCGATGGCCCGTTGGAGCAACGCCGGGTCGGCCCGCACCATCGTCGGCGCGGTCACCACCGAGACCCTGGCCGAGCTCGTGCCGAGGGTGTCCTCGACGACGCCCGCCACCAACTGGTCCAGCCAGACCGGCTGCATCGTCAGCTGCTCGACACCGGCCGCGAGCCGGGCCCGGACCAGCAGGCCGTCGATGATGTCGCCCATCCGCCCTGCCAGCCGGACGGTTCGCGGCAACAGCTCGGCCCGCTGCTGCGGATCAGCCGCGGCAGTCTCGGCCAGTGCCCGCAGCGCGGCGACCGGCGTACGGAGGTCGTGGGCGGTTTCTGCGAGCAGGACTTCCTGCTGTTCAAGGGCTGCCGAGGCCGGGCGGATCGCGCGGCCGGAGAGCCAGTAGCCGATCGCCGAGGCTGCCGTGAGCAGGAGAGCGCAGCCGATCAGTACGGCGATCACCAGCTGCTGATGGTCGCGGTTCGCCTCACGAACGTCCTTCCAGGCCAGCACCGCACCGGCGTACCGGCCGCTGGAGTCCTTGAAGGCCTCGGATCGCAGGCGGACGGGATCGCCGTTGACCGCCTTCAGGTCGGTCAAGGTCGTGTTGCCGCTCTTGGTGGTCTGGGCCGCGATCGCGTTCAGCACCGCGGGATCCATCGGCGCACAGTCGTCCGTACTCCGGTGCGCCAGGAACGGGGTCGCGACACCGGGCAGGATCACGAACTGGGGGCAGTTGTTGTTCAGCGGATCGAGGTTGACCGCGGTGAACTCGAGACCGCTGCTCTCGTTGATCAGCCGCAGCACGACCTGGGTGACGACCTTCAGGTCGCCGTCGACCCGGTCGCCGGCCCGGTTGGTGTCCAAGATGATGATCATCGGCGCGAAGACGACCAGGCCGATCGTGTTCATCGCGGTGAAGATCGCGGTCAGCCGCCAGCGCAGCCGCCGCAACCGCCCGGC
Source organism: Kribbella sp. NPDC006257 (assembly GCF_040613535.1). Classification (NCBI taxonomy): domain Bacteria; kingdom Bacillati; phylum Actinomycetota; class Actinomycetes; order Propionibacteriales; family Kribbellaceae; genus Kribbella; species Kribbella sp. NPDC006257. Next base: position 1,604 of record NZ_JBEXSJ010000009.1, on the reverse strand, counting down.
CGCCGGGCCCTTCATCGACCGGAACCGGAAGATGCCGAGTTGCTCAGCCGGTAGCCCTGGCCGCGGATCGCCTGGATCAGCTCGGGGCCGCGGAGCTTGGTGCGCAGCCGCTTGATGGTCTGGTCGACCACGTTCGACATCGGGTCCGCGGCGGCGTCCCAGCAGTGCTCGATCAGTTCGCTGCGGGTCACCGCCTGGCCGGGCCGGACGATCAGGTATTCGAGCACCGAGAACTCCTTCGCGGTCAACGTCAGCAACACCCCCGCCCGGCGGACCTCGCGGCGGCCGGTGTCGACCTCCACGTCGGAGAAGCGCAGCACCGGCGGCCGGCCGACGCCGGCCCGGCGGCAGAGGCTGAGCACCCGGGCGGTCAGCTCGGCGACGGCGAACGGTTTGACCAGGTAGTCGTCCCCGCCGTGCTCGAAACCGTCCACCCGGTCGGCCAACGTGTCACGTGCGGTCAGGAACAGCACCGGAACCGCCCAGCCCTCTTGCCGGCGGGAGCGAATGTAGCCGATCGAATCGCCGTCCGGCAGCATCCGGTCGAACACCACGCAGTCGTAGGAGTTCACGAACAGCGCCTCGTCGGCGCTCGCGATGTCGCCCACGCTGTCCACCGCGAGCGCGGCCGTCCGCAACCCTGCGGAGACCGCGATCCGCAGGTCCTCGTCGTCCTCTACCACCAGTACGCGCACCGTCGGCCGCCCGTGTCATCGAAATGTCATCGTCGACACGGATCGTATGTGTCATGAACGGTCACTCAGCGCATACGCCGGCCCGGGTCGCCTTCCGGGTACTGGGTCCGCTCGAGGTCGAAGGCCCCGACGGACGGCTCCTCGACGTCGGTGGCGGCAAGCCCGCCACCGTGCTGACGCTGCTGCTCCTGCACCGCAACGCCTGGGTCAGCACCGACCAGCTGATCGACGCCGTCTGGGCCGGGCGGGACGTCCCGCCGTCGGCGCAGCGGAATCTGAAGACCTACGTCTGGCAGCTGCGCCGGGCGCTGCCCGGCGAGCGGATCGAGAGCCGGCCGGGTGCCTACCGGGTGTCGGTTCTGCCTGGTGAGCTGGACGCGGATCTCGCCGCCGACCTGTCCGACCGGGTGCACCGGCTGCCGGCCACCGACGCCGGTGCGGCGGAGGCCACCGTGCTGGTAGAGCAGGCGCTCGCACTCTGGCGCGGCTGCCCGTACGACGGGTTGACGGGTGACGCGAGCACCGCGGTCGACCGGCTGACCGAGTTGCACCGGTCGCTGCGCGAGGATCTCGCCGACGCGCAACTGGTGCTCGGCCGGTCCGCAGACGCGATCTCGCTGCTCCGCGCGCTCACCGACGAGGAGCCGCTGCGCGAACTGGCCTGGGCCAAGCTGATGGTCGCCCTTCGCCAGACCGGTCGCCGCCATGACGCGCTCGCGGCGTACCAGCGGGCCCGGACCGCCCTGGTGCGCGAGCTCGGCATCGAGCCCGGCGCCGAACTCACCACCCTCCACCAAGCAATCCTCAACGACGAAGGCACCGGCCAGAGTGCCTGGAACCAGGCAGGCGCCGGCGGCTGGGCGGGCCACGCCGGCGCCGCCACCCCGGCGGACGGCTCCCACCCGGAGC